>DATHQS010000153.1:0-8788 GCA_035482455.1 Candidatus Acidiferrales bacterium
ATGCGCAGTGAAGATTACCAACCGCCCACGACCAACGCCAACAGCCCGTTCCGCCACTTCAACGGTGTCCCCCGTCGCGCCGTCCTGTCACGCCGAAGTCTGACGTAGGCGGATGCCGCGAGCGCGAACGCCTGCCAATGCGTTAGGGATTGAGCTAGACAATCAGTTCAGCCGGCTTTACTACTCATTCGTGCTTATCATTCAGATGAGGCAATCTAACCATTCATGAAAACCAAACTCCGGTATTTTTTCATCACGATGGCGTTGTTTGCCGGCATGCATCAGGCCGCCGCCCAAGGCACGACGGCGTTCACCTACCAAGGACAGCTCCACGACGGCGGGACGAACGCCAATGGCACTTACACGATGATTTTCGCACTCTACGACGCAGCCGGCGGTGGCAACGAAATTGGCAGTGCCATCACCAACAGCCCGGATTTTGCCAATGGTCTTTTCACTGTGAATCTGGATTTCGGAAACGTATTTACCAATGGCAACGCCAGATGGCTGGATATAACCGTGCAATATGGCACTAATTTGGTGACTGGCGGGCCGCTCGTCAGCCAAACCCTTGTGCCACGCGTGCAAGTCTTGCCGGCTCCTTTTGCTCTTTATGCCGCTTATGCCGCAGTCGCGGCGACGGTGACAAATGGCGCGATTATGAATTCGCAGTTGGCCACCAATGCCGTGGCTTCAACAAACATCGCCAGCGGCCAGGTCGTCAAAAGTCTGGATGGTTTGAGGGATGTTGTGGCTCTTACGGCTGGGGCAAATACCGTTTTGTTCACCAATGGCAACACGCTTCAATTATCTGCTGTTGTCCCAAATGTTGTGGGATTCACTTCCAGCGGAACCTTCACCGTTCCCACAAATGTCACAAGGATAAAGGTCGAGGTATGGGGTGGCGGAGGGGGTGGCGGCAACGCTTCTTCTACCCATGGCGGCGGAGGGGGTGGAGCTGGCGGATACGCATTTAACATTTTCAATGTGACTCCGGGCGCGGGTTATGCTGTCACCGTTGGTGGTGGCGGTACCGCTGGTGTTTCCGGCACATCCAGCAGCTTTGGCGCTTTAATAAGTGCGGCCGGAGGCGGGGTCGGAGGAGTTGGTGGCAGCAGCGGGGGGCTCGGCGGCAGCGGAGGCACAACCAGTGGCGCCATTGCTCCCTTTGTCGGCAGTCCTGGAGACGCTGGAAACAATTCTGGAACCGGGGCGGGCGGCAACGGCGGATCAGCATTTGGAGACATCGGTGGAACCGGTGGCTGGGGCAGCGCAAGCGGCGTGAACCAGGGTGCGAACGGACCTGGTGCCGGCGGCGCCGGCGGCGTGGCGCCCAGTGGAACGGGTGGGGCCGGGGGCTTTGGATTGGTTGTCGTTTATTACTGACAATTTGTAATTCCTTGCCTTCACCATGAAAACTTTTCTCCTGCTCCTGCTGGTTTCCAGCACTGCTTTTGCCCAAAGCAGCCCGCGGTTCACCATCACGCGCGGCGTGATTGCCGGCGGCGGCACCACGTTCAGCAGCAGCGCCCGGTTTCAATTGGCCAGCACCATCGCCCAACCGCTTGCCGCCGTGCCCGGCAGTGCGCGGTTTTCCATCCAAGGCGGATTTTGGATTCGTCCCGCGCCCATCTTCTTTGCGCCCACCGCCGTGAACGGCAACTTTATGGTCTCGATTCAAAGCGAACTCGGCGAGCCCTACATCGTGAGCTACGCCAATTCCCTCTCCAGCCCGAGCTGGCAGACCCTGACCAACATCACCGGCAATGGCTCGGTGATTACCGTGACCAATTCCGCGCCCGGCGTGGCGCAAAGATTTTACCGGCTCATTCAGCAATAACAAATCGTTGCCGTCACATATGGAACACACATGAAGGAAACCCCATGAAAACTAAGAACGCCCTTGGCGGTATTTCCATTGCGCTCGCCTTGCAGTTGGGAATGCTTGCCGCTTCCGCCCAGACCAACAAATATTTGTTCACCGGATACGAGACGAATATCACTCTGGCCGCAGGCACCTACAACATCACCGCCTACGGTGCCCAGGGTGGCTTCGGCGGCGGCCTTGGAGCTGAAATGGAAGGCCGATTTAACTTCTCAACCAACACAACCCTGACCCTTCTGGTCGGCGGCGGCAGCGATGGGGACGGCGGTGGTGGCGGCAGCTTTGTTGTCAACGGCAACACACCGCTGGTCATCGCCGGCGGCGGTGGCGGCACCGGTTCTCACGGCGGCGGTGGCAACGGCCTCACCAATACCGGCGGCGGCAATGGCGTCGGGCAAGGCGGCAGCGGTGGCAGCGGCGGCAGCGGCGGCGTGGCGGGCAACGGTGCTTCCTGCTGCAATGGCGGCGGCGGGGGCGGTTACAGCGGCGACGGCGGCAACAGTGTTTACCTTGACGCCAGCGGCGGCGGTGGCCATAGCTTCCTCCACGGCGGCGGCGGCGGCGGTTCCATCATTGACTCATCTTCAATATCGAATCTCACCGAAGTTTCCGGCATCGCCAGTCCCGATGGCTCACCCTATGGCGAGATTATTATCGCAGTCGCTGCCCCGCCAGTGCCATTCACTTACACGACCAATAATGGCACGATCACAATTACACATTACACCGGTTCCAGCGGTGCTGTAACAATTCCTGCCACCATCAATGGTCATCCTGTCACCGGCATCGGAGACCAGGCGTTTCAGTATTACAGCAGCGTGACCAACGTCACCATTCCCAACAGCGTCACCAGCATCGGGGACTTTGCGTTTAATGGTTGCAGCGGCCTGACCGGCGTCATCATTCCTGACAGCGTCACCAGCATCGGAGAACAGGCGTTTGGGGGTTGCAGCAGTCTGGTCGGCGTAACCTTCGGCACCAACATCACCGACATCGAAGCCTTTGCGTTTGAAGGGTGCAGCAGCCTGACCAGCGTCACCATTCCCAACGGCGTCCCCAGCATCGGATACGATGGGTTTCTATATTGCAGCAGCCTGACCAATGTCACCATTCCTGACAGCGTCACCAGCATCGGAGGCTTTGCGTTTTACTACGACACCAGTCTGACCAGCGTCACCATTCCCAACAGCGTCACCAGCATCGCAGGGGAGGCGTTTGAGAATTGCACCGGTCTGACCAACATTTTTTTCCAGGGCAACGCGCCCGCTCCGACCAATGATGCCAGTGTTTTTCAAAACGATAATTCGGCTGTCGCCTATTACTTCTCGGATGCCACAGGCTGGGGGCCGACCTTTGACGGCATTCCCGCTGTGTCGGAGCTTCCGCCGCCGCCGGCGTTGGGTAAGAGCCTTTATGGCGGCCAGTCAGTGGTGTTTTTCCCTGCCGCCACCGGTACGAATTATGTGCTGCAAATGTCCGCCAACTCGTCCACCGGCCCGTGGGTGACGGTCACCAACGGCATTCCCATTGGCGGCGTCATCATCACCAATCCGCCCACCAGGGCCTTCTTCCATCTGGCCGTGCAGGCGCAAAATCTGTTTGAGGCGGACGCAGGCAGTGGGAACATCTATGAATTTGCACCCGGTGGGGCGCAAAGCACTTATGCCTCCGGATTGAACAGTCCGCAAGCACTGGTCTTTGACAAGATGGGTGATTTATTTGTCGGAGCTGCGAACGGTATCATTGAAATCAATCCCGGCGGAACGCAAACCAATTTTGCCTCCAATCTGCAATATTGTGAAGGTCTGGCCTTTGACAACGCGGGCAACCTTTATGCGGTGGATGGGGGCACAACCGTTACTAAAATCACCCCGGGTGGGGCGCAGAGCACCTTTGCTTCCGGTTTGGCCAGTGCCGTTGACCTGAAGTTCAATGGCGCAAGCAATTTGTTTGTGGCCGACGATGGCCGCGGCACTGACACTGGCGACGTCACTCAAATCACGCCGGGCGGAATACCAAGCCTCTTTGCCTCGGTGCCGGGTGCCTTTGGTCTGGCCTTTGACCCGGCAGGCAATTTATATGTGTCGGATGACGAGGGCGCGACCGGCAGTTACATGACAAAAATTACGCCGGGCGGAGTGCAAACCAACTTTGCATCGGTCTTGGGTTATCCTAGAGAACCGGCCATAGACAGCACCGGGAATGTATTTGTGGCGGATGGGGAGAGTTCGATCATTAAAATCACGATGGGCGGAGTGCAAAGCACCTTTGCCTCCGGGTTAAATTATCCCGAAGGATTGGCTTTTCAGCCGATCGCCTTGGCAAATCTCGCACTTGGCGCCAGCACTTACAGCAATCAGCCCGCGGTGTTTTTCCCCACCGCCTCCGGCGCGAATTATGTGCTGCAAATGACCGCCAACCTGACGCCACCCATCAATTGGGTGACGGTCACCAATGGCATTTCCATCAGCGGCATCATCATCACCAATCCGCCTGCCGCCGCCTTCTTCCGGCTGCACTGAAGTTTATCCCACGCCAGTCCGCAGACCTTTCCGCCGGAGCGCTTGCCGGTGCGGCTCGCACCTGTGTCGCGGAGACCGGCCGCAGCGACGTCGCTCCGCAGGACGCATTAAATCATTTTAACGCCGCTCCACGCTTGAACCCGGCCCGGCACGACCGGCTTTTCCCGCAGCTTGGCCTTGGTTTCGTCCTTCTTGTAGGTGTATTTGGAACCCATGGTGGGAACGGGATGTCGGGGAAAAGAAAATGGCGGAGAGAGGGGGATTCGAACCCCCGATACGGCTTTTGGCCGTATACCGGTTTAGCAAACCAGCGCCTTCAGCCACTCGGCCATCTCTCCACCGGACGCATAGTGAAACCTCTGCGCGCAGCGCTTTCAAGCAAATTTTGGCGGGAGGCGGTTTAACCATGTTTGGCATTTACTTAAGCAGATTTGCTTTTAAGTTTCACCCTCGCATGAATGAGCCGGTCAAACACGTTGAATCCGTAGGTGATGCGGCTGACCAAAAAACCGGTTCATCCCGTCCGCCACCCGGCGGCAAATCATCTCTCCCGTTGCTGCCGGTTTACGTGATCTCTTTCGCCTTTCTGGCCTTCACTTTCCTGCCCTCGCTTTGCCCTGCCACGGGGATTTTTGCGGCCCTGTTGCTGGCCGTGCTGGCCGTATCCGCATGCATTCTTGTTTTCGCCCCTGGCTTTGCGCTGCTGGCGCTGGCCGGTAAGGGCGTCCCGGCCAGTCTGGCGCCGGGTCTGGTCGTGATCGGTTCGGCGGCCGGCGGTTGGGTGCTCTTCTGGGCCTGGTTTGCCGGCCCCGCTATCGGCATGTGTTCATCACTGGCGTTGACAGCGGCGGCGATGATCATCCTCTGTATCAAGCCGGTTCGTTGTGCGTGGCAACGCACGCGGCTGCCCGCGTTGGTGTCGGTCATTATTTGCATCGGTTATCTGGCGTTCGCGGCCGACCTGGGCGGGTTGAACTATGGTGATCAACTGGTCGCCAGCCGTTACTGGGCCGTCGTGGATAATTCCATACCCCGCATCTTTGCGGATTGCCTCATAAACCACGGGGCGGGTTTGAAACCTTTTTTGGTGGCCGACTGGCATTCCAGCGACCGGCCGCCGCTTCAAACCGGCATGGTCTTGGTGGCCTATCCTTTTGTGAAAGCTGCGGGCAGCCGCCTGGCCTATCTCCTCCTGGGGGCGGCGGTCAATATTTTCTGGATTTGGGGTTTGTGGGGATTGTTGCGGGCGATGGGCATTGCCGAACGGAAGATTTTGCAGGTTGTGATATTGGTTGCCTTGGTCGGGGCGGTTTTTATCAACACGGTTTATACCTGGCCAAAAATGCTGTCCGCCGCCCTGTCACTGACGGTGGGTGCGGCGTTGTTTGTTCAAACTTGCCCGAAACGGATCCGGATGCTGGTCGTTGCCAGTGCCACCGCCTTGAGTTTGCTGGCCCACGGTTCCGGCCTGTTTGCCGTGATCGGACTCGTTACGCTGTTCTGGCTGCGCAGGAAAGAGTGGCGGACGCGCGACGTTGTCGTCACGTTCGCGGTCGCGCTGTTGATCTATGGTCCGTGGATGGCCTACCAGAAGTTTTATGACCCGCCGGGAGACCGGCTGATCAAATGGCACCTCGCCGGCGTGGTTCCCGTGGATGAAAGCCGCCCGCCGCTCGCCACGATTGTCGGGGAATATAAAAAGGCGGGCCTCGGCGGCTTTGCGGTCAACAAGCTGCATAATCTTCGGATGTTGATCGGGGATCCCACGGATTGGAACGGGGAGTTTGCCCAGGGCTTTGCCCAACCCGGATGGGATTCAACGGCCGGGCACGTGCGCCATTTCTTTCTCCTGCGTTTGGGTCCGACCCCGATGCTGCTGCTGCTCGGCATCCCCTTGTTGTTCGGCCGCCGGGTCCGGTCGGCCGCGTGGCTAAAACCCCTGGCAGGAGTGCTGATCGCCACGGTGCTGTTTTTTCTGCTGCTGGAGTTCGGCTCGACACCGTCCTGCGTGACCTGGCTGTCGCATACGCCGTACACGGCGCTGCTGCTGTGGTGTGTGCTGGGAGCGCTCGCCATCGTGGAACTGGGGGACAAATGGTTCTTCATCATCCTGCCGTTCCACCTGATCCTTTTTGTCGCGATGTGGAATTGCGATGTCACCGTCTGGCCCGGCTACCTGATGCCCGCTCCGGTATTCAGGCTGGATGTTGCGACTTGCTTTCTTGGTGTGCTTGCGATTTCAGCGTTGGTGACATTGCTTTTGAATTCAAACCGGTGGGCGGCAAGGGGTGACGAGTGAAGGTCGGTCGCGGCGCGACTGGCCGGCGGTCAAAGGTTTGGGATGGGGCAGATTAAGAACAGATTAAGAACATGGACAACAAACAACATCAAAGGGCGGTTGACAGTCCGGAGGATGCGGATTAGTCTAACCAAAACTGCACAAGAAAATGTTACGCATCTGTTTAATTGTGGCCATTCTGGCCGGACTCGGCGCCGGTGGCTTGGGTTATTACGAAGCGACCACTCAGATCCCCGCCCTCACCAAGCAGCGCGATGATGAGAACACCGCCAAGAAGGCCGCTCTGACCGAACTCGCCACCACCAAGACCAATCTCAAAAAGACCGCCGCTGAACTCGCCACCACGCAGCAGGAACTTTCCGATACCAAGGATCAGCGCGACAAGGCCATCGCCCGCGCCGACACCCAGCAGAAGCGCGCCGACGAACTTTCCGACAAGCTCGCCAAGGCCATCCAGGAACGGGATGACGCCCAGAACGAACTCGCCGCCTACAAGGCCACCGGTCTGACCCCGGACCAGGTCGTGAAGCTGAACAAGCAGTTGAAGGATGCCCTCGCAAAAATCGTGGTCATCGACGGCGAAAAAGGCGTGTTGGGCCGCCAGTTGGCCAGGGCCAACAACGAACTCGACCGGCTCCGGGGCGTTCGGCAGGACATTCTTCTGCCTGCGGATCTGGTCGGCAAAATCGTGGTCGTAGATCCCAAGTGGGATTTTGTCGTCCTCAACATCGGTGACGCACAGGGCGCGGCTCAGGACGGCGAAATGCTCGTCAGCCGCGACGGCAAGCTGGTGGCCAAGGTGGTCATTCGCAGCGTCCAAAAAGACCGTTGCATCGCCAACATCGTTCCCGGCTGGAAGCTGGGTGAGATGATTGAAGGCGATACCGTCACCCCCGCGCATCCTGCTTCCTAAGATGAAGATTCGCGTCGCGCAACTCGTATTATTGCTCGCGCTGGTTTCCCTGGCCGCGTTCGTGTCCGGCTGCGCCTCCACTGAATCCGACAACGCCTCCGTCCGCCCTTGGAACACTCCCCAAGGCTGGGAAGGCGGCGCCCTCGGCGGCATGGATGACATGCAGCACCGCTGATGTGGTGGCAGGCATCCTGCCTGCCGTAGAGCCGGGCTTGCAGCCCGGCGGATAAAACCTTGAATATTCCTGACCTCGGGTAAATTGTCATGAGGCGGACGCAAAGTCGCTTTCCCACCGCCAACCGGTGACGCCGTAAATCATCTTTCGCTGACTTTGTCGCGAAGTGTCTGGAGTGCGCACGGTTCACCGCCGCTTTCGTTCGCAAAGATATCGCCCGTGATCATAAGTCATTTTCGTCCGCACTGTGCTACTTTGTGATTTCAAATGCTCCTTCACCTCACGTAGCATCGCGATGTTTGGAGCTTGGAATTTCTCTGGTGCTTGGATGTTGGTGCTTGGAGCTTTTCCAACCTACTTCTTCCGCCTGACACACCGGTTCGGCGTCAGAATGAAATCCACCCTCGCATCATGCGGTTCCGTGGGAATCTGTTCCTGCAACTGGAAGTCATAGGCCACGCCGCATTTAATCCCGCTCGCTTCCGCCAGCAACCGGTCATAAAAGCCAAAGCCGCGTCCCAGCCGGCTGCCATTGAGGTCGAAGGCCACTCCCGGCACCAGCACCAGGTCGAAACCGTTCAACGGCATCTCCGCGCAGTGCGTCGCCGGTTCGCGCACGCCAAATTTTCCGGTCACGATGTCCGTCGCCAGCTTGTCCAGCTGGCGTGCGCTGTAAATCTTTGTCGCCGGGTCATAATAGGGCAGGGCGCAGTTGGTACCGAGTGCCATGGAAAGTTCCAGCACCGGCCAGACATCCAGCTCATCCGGCAGCGGCGCATAAAACAGGATCGTGTGCGCACTCTGCATCTGGGTCTTTAGGCGTTCGCACAGGTCGATGGATTCCACCGCTCGCACCGCCGGCGAGATTTTCTCCATCCGCTCGCGGATTCGCTCGCGAATCTCCGGCTTGGTCTCAAGGTTCATCATGGCTGCTTGGTGGTTGACCTGACTTTGGCAAACTCCGCCCGCCATTTATCAAGGCGCTCCTTGATCT
>DATHQS010000154.1:0-3990 GCA_035482455.1 Candidatus Acidiferrales bacterium
TGAAACGGGCGCAGGCGGTCTCGTCGTTGGCGAGCGGGCGGCTCAGGACGTCCTTCCAAAAGGCTTCCTTTTCAACGGGAGTTTTCTTCACGTTCTGGCGCACCCAGTCATAAACCTGGCCGTCGGTGATGGAACTCTTCACGACAGGGACGAATTGGTCGTGGGTCAGGCCGGCCGCCTTGAGCCACATGCCGTCAAAGCCCTTGCCGAGGTTGTCGGTGTAGTCGGAGTGGAGCTTGCCGGCGAGAGACATGCGGATTTTGTCGATATAGCGGGGCAGGTAATGCCAGCCGTCCATGGTTTCGCGCGGGCTGCGGGGATAGATGAGTTCGATCATACGTAAAAGATGAATCCAGCCCGTCCCGGCGGCAATGCGAAAATTTGAATTGTGAGACCTCAAAAAGACGATCGTAAAAAATAGACCATTTGTAGGGGTTGCGGAAAAGCCGTCGATTCTGTCAGAGTGAACGGATGTCCACCGAACCCGCCCCGGTCGCACCCAAAGCCGCCCGCATCACTTCCATCGACGCCTTGCGCGGTTTTGTGATGTTCATGATGATCTTTGTGAACGATCTGGCCGGTGCGCCCAAGCAGGTGGTGCCGGACTGGATGGTGCATTTCAGTGACCGGCACAAAAGCGGCAGCGGGATGACTTTTGTGGACTTGGTTTTTCCCGGATTCCTGTTTATCGTGGGCATGTCCATCCCGTTCGCACTGGGTGGGCGGCTGAACAAGGGCGAGGCGGTCTGGAAAATATCCGGTCATGTGGTCACGCGCACGCTGGCGTTGCTCGCGCTCGGCATCTTGATGGTAAATGGTGAAAGCGGCGGGACGGAAATGTGGGCGGCGACAATGTTTCTCTCCGCCATCTTTGCCTTCTCGACCATTTCACCACGCGGCTCAACGCCAAAGGCTGCGGAGTTCTGGAGGTTGTTCAGTCTCGCTTTGCGCGGACTGGGATTTGTGGGGATGGTTTATAGTGCGCTAATTTTTGAGACGAGAAAGGGACATCACATGCTGACGCTCTCGCCTTTTCACCTCAATGTCAGCTGGTACGGCATCCTGGGACTGATCGGCTGGGCATATCTGGCGGGGGCAAGTTTGTTTCTGATCTTTCGCACCAATCGTAACGCATTGCTTGGCTGCGTGGCTTTGATGACCTGTTTCTATGCCGCCGACAGGAAACATTTCTTTGATGATTTCTGGCCGGCACGCTTTGTGGATTTCGGCGGAACCCTCGGTTCCCAGGCGGCCATCACGGTGGCGGGCGTATTGCTGGCGACGATTCTCATCGCGAAGGACATGACGGCCTTGAAAGCGCGGTTGAAATTCACGTTGTTGTTCATCGGCGGGTTTGCCTTTGCCGCGCTGCTGCTCAACGGGCTTTATGGGATCAGCAAAAATAATGCGACGCCATCGTGGTGTTTCTGGTCTTGCGCCATCACCGCCGCGCTGTGGCTGGGGTTTTATTTCGTGTGCGACGTCAGGCCGGTGAAGGTGATCGCCCGTCCGCTGGCGGCCGCGGGACAGAATGTGCTGCTGGCCTATCTCCTCTCGGAGATGATGGAGTCAGTCCTCGACCTGTTTCATCTGGGTGACTGGTATGGCGGGTTGGCAGAGTCGATCCTGGCCGGCGCGATTGCGCGATCGGCTGGTTGCGCTGCCGTGATTTTGCTCATCACGGTGGGATTGAACCGTATCGGCTTCCGTTTGAAACTCTAAATTGGAGTTTGATAATTTCCGGTGACGAAGCATTTTGGGTCCATGGCTAAATTTGATTTTGACGTGGCGGTCATCGGCGGGGGCAGCGGCGGTTATGCGGCGGCACGGACGGCCGCGGGCGCGGGGCTCAAAACCGTGGTGATCGAAGGCGGCAAGGAGGTGGGCGGGCTTTGTATCTTGCGAGGTTGCATGCCCTCGAAGGCGTTGCTGTATGCGGCGGAGGTAAAGCACTTGGCGGAACATGCGGAAACGTGGGGCGTGCGCGCGGGCAAGGTAACCTTCAATTTCGCGAAGGTCATGGCGCGGAAGGATGCACAGATTAAGGATTTCGCGGATTACCGGGTGAAGCAATTGAACGCTGGCCGGTTCAAGTTTATCCGCGCAAACGCCACGTTCACTGACCCGCATACGCTCCAACTCGACACTGGCAAGAAGGTCACAGCCAAACATTTTGTCATCGCCACCGGGTCGGTGGTTTCGCCGCCGCCATTGCCGCAACTGGCGGCGGCCGGCTATATCACCAGTGACGAGGCATTGACGCTGAAGAAGCTGCCAAAGTCGCTGATCGTGCTTGGTGGCGGCCTAATCGCCGTGGAACTGGCACAGTTCTTTGTACGCTTTGGCGTGCGTGTGACGATGATCCAGCGCAGCCAGCACATTTTGAAAGAGTTTGATGCGGATGCCTCGGTGGTGGTGGAGAAAGTTTTGCGACACGAGGGCATCCGGTTGTACACGGACACAAAGCTTTTGGACGCCAAGCGGACCAACAAGGGCAGGGCGGTGGTGTTTGCGCAGAATGGCAAAAAGATCCGCGTGGAGGCGGAGACGATTTTATACGCGTTGGGCCGCACACCCAACACGGCGCGATTGGGTTTGGAAAACGCCGGGGTCAAGACCGGGGGCACGCGCATCATCAGCAACGCCGGGATGCGGACGAGTGCGCCGCATATCTACGCGGCGGGCGATTGCACGGGGCCGCACGAGATCGTACACATCGCCGTGACGCAGGGCGAGGTGGCGGCGCATAACATCCTGCAGCCGCGCCAGCCGCGGCGGATGGATTACCGCCTGCTCACGAACGTGGTGTTCACCGACCCGCAGGTGGCGACGGTGGGACTCACGGAAAAAGAGGCCAAGGCGCGGAAAATCCCGTATCTCGCGGCGAGCTATCCGTTCAATGACCACGGCAAATCGCTCATCATGGAAACGCTGGACGGTTTTGTGAAGCTGCTGGCAAACCCAAAGACCGGCGAGATCATTGGCGGCTGCTGTGTGGGGCCGGTGGGAGGCGAACTCATCCACGAAATCAGCGTGGCATTGGCGAAGCGCATGACCGTGCGCGAACTGGCGGCGATGCCGCATTACCACCCGACGCTGGCGGAGATCTGGACGTATCCGGCGGAGGAACTGACGGAAAAGATTCCGGCTTAAAATATCACTTGAGAAATGTTTCCACCTGCGCCGCGAATTTTTCCGGCTGGTCGAGCATGATGAAGTGAAACGAATTGTCGATGCACACCAGCGTCTTGTTTGGCAGCGATGCGAAATTGTCACGATATAATTTATCCGTGGCTTCGTGTGGAAATCCGGCTGAAGCATCCCACGGATAGAGCATGGTCACCGGCGTTTTGATTTTGTGCAAATCGGGACGGATGTCGGTCGTCATGTCTTCATACATGGCGCGGGCGGCGACGGATTTGTCGGAGGCGATGGCCCAACCGATGGCCAGTTTCTGGCCGGCGGGTGATTTGACGAGGTTTGGAATGAACTGCTTTTCGCCTTGGGCGTAGGCGTCCGGGGATTCGTTGAGAACATAATCCCGCATCATGGCGGCTTGCGGCGCGGCGGCGGCAACGTCGTTCGCACCGCTCAACACCCCGAAAAAAGGCAGCGCATCCACCACCATCAATTTATCAACGTCCTCGGGATGTTGCACCGCCAATATCATACCGGCCAGGCCGCCGAGTGAATGGCCGATGATTTTTGGCGATATGAGGTGGTTGGTCTTGATATAAAGGTCAATGGCGTCAACGATCGGCTGAAGGATTGCGCCATTGGTGTTCGCGCGAGGGGGTGAGCCGGCGAACCCCGCCACTTGGATGATGTGCAGGCGGAAGCGATTCGTTAATCGTTTCGCCGTGGCATCCCATACGGCGCCCGAACTGGCGAGCCCGGGGATGAGCAGCACATCGGGGCCGTTTCCACGGACAGTCACAATGACCCGGTCCGAAACAGGATCGGCCAAGGTGACACAAAGCGGCAAGGCCA
>DATHQS010000155.1:0-4068 GCA_035482455.1 Candidatus Acidiferrales bacterium
CAGCGGCCACGCAGTTGTCCCCGCGCCGTGCGCCGGCCCATCAGCGGCTGGCCCCGGCTCCAGCGAAATCAATCTTGGGAAGGCCCCATCCATTTTAAAATCCTCTGACCATGAAATCCCGAAAGGCATTAAGATTAAACCGCCGCATCCGCGGAATGACCAAGCACGAATGACGAATGACTAAAAACCCAAATATCCAGGCTCCACAAGCTCTCACTTGCCGGGTCGGAGACCGGCGCTCCGGAGACCGGGCAAAGCGGGGCGAATCCAAGTAAATCCGACTAAATCCAACCAAATTATGAAACGCGCTCCAGAAAGGCGGGAAGGGCATCATTTTAAAGGTATTTTGAAACTTTCAAAGCGTGCCGGTTATTGAATAATAGTCGTTATGCCACAGTTTTCATATAAAGCCCGCAAGCGCTCCGGCGAACTCGTCGAGGGCGTGCTGGAAGTGCCGGATCGCAGCGCGGCGCAACAGCAGATCCAGCGTTCGGGGCTGTTTCCCATCGCCATCACGGATGTGAATGCGGGCGCGACACCGTCCGCCAAGGGCAAGGGCAAAAACGTAAACCTGATCGGGCTGTTGCCGGCTTCGATGCAGGCGTCCCTCCAACAGAAACGGAAACCGAAGCTGCAGGAGCTGGCGACGTTCACGACCCAGCTGGCGAACCTGCTGAATTCCGGCATGCCGCTGACGGTGGCGCTGAACAGCATGACGCACTTGCAGACGAAAGGGATTCCCGCCGAGGTGAGCAAGGAGCTGAAGCAGGAGGTGACGGAGGGCAGGTCGTTGTCGGACGCGATGACGCGCCAGCCGGTGATCTTCTCGGACCTGTATGTGAACATGGTGCGAGCCGGGGAGACGAGCGGTTCGCTGGTGCCGGTGCTGCGCCGCATGGCGACGCACTTCCAGCAGTTCGCGGATGTGCAGGCGAAGTTCAAGTCCGCGATGATCTACCCGGTGATGGTGATCGGCGTGGGCATCCTGCTGGTGACTTTTTTCATGACGGTGATGATGCCAAAGTTCATCGAGATCTTTCAGGGGTTCAACATCCCGCTGCCGTTGCCGACGCTGTTCCTGATCGGGGTGAGCCGGATGTTTACGCACTACTGGTGGGCGCTGGCCGGGGTGATCATCCTGCTGATCGCCTTGTTCAAGCGTTTCTCGTCCAGCGCGGCGGGCGGGCGGAAGATGGATGGCTGGCGGATGAAGGCGCCGATCTTCGGGCCGGTGGTGCGGGTGAACCTGTTCGGCCAGTTTGCGCGGACGCTGGGCACGCTGCTGCAAAACGGCGTGCCGGTGCTGACGGCGCTGAAGATCACCGAGCAGGTGATGTCCAACGTCCACATCAAGGAGGCCATCGCGAAGACGCGCGAGGCGGTGACGGACGGCAAGACGCTGGCGCAACCGCTGGCGCAGAGCAGATTGTTTCCGCAACTGATGGTGGACCTAGTGCGCATCGGCGAGGAGACGGGCGATGTGCCGGGTTCGTTGAACAATCTGGCGGACACGTACGAGGGGGAATTGCAGATCGCACTGCGGGTGATGAGTGATTTGATCGGGCCGGTGCTGATCATCGTCATGGCCATCGTGGTGGGATTTCTGCTGCTGAGCATCTTCCTGCCGCTGTTCAAGCTGATCTCATCCATCCGTTGAACGACGATGAAGCTGAACCGCACATATTTTCGAGGGCGCCAGCATGGGGCAGGGTTTTTATCTGCCTCCGGTTTTTCTTGGGCGACCGCGGAAAAGGAGTTGGAAGGTCCGGGTACAAGAACAAGGCACCTCCTCGCCCCAACCCTCTCCTCCATTGCATGGAGGCGAGGGAGACCGGTGGTCACGGGTTCAAGGACGGCATCAAAATGCGCCCGCCACCGTGGTTTCACGCTGATTGAAATCATGATCGTGGTCGCGATCATCGGGATGCTGGCGGCGATCGGGCTGCCGTCGATCATCAAGGCGCTGCAAAAGGAGGGGATGCGCAAGGCGATCGGGGACGTGGTGGACAGCTGTGCCTCGGCACGATCAAAGGCAATCTTTTCCGGGCAGAAGGTGGCGGTGACGTTTCATCCGCTTCCGGCGGAGCGGAATTTTGTGGTGGAAGGCGGGGTAAAAGTCCAGGGCTCGCCGTACACTGACACCACCAAGCAACTGCCGGACGGCGTGGATTTCGCGATGCTGGACATCAACCAGCAGGATTTCGGCGGCTCGGAATGGGCGAAGGTATGGTTTTATCCGAACGGGACGAGCGACGAGATGACCATCATATTGGTTGACCGGACGGACCGGCGAAAGATTACGCTGGAGTTTTCGACGGGCTCGACCCGGGTGTCGGACATCGACAAATGAATTTGAGGCTTCCAAATCAGGCCCGGGTGCGTCTGACCGCAGGTGCCTTGCCGTGTCACCGGCGGGGACGGCGGGCGTTTTCGCTGCTGGAGGTGATGATCGCCATCGTGATTTTGTTCATCGGGACATTTGCGATTTTGGGGCTGATCTCGAGTTCGCTGCAGAATGCGCGGCGGTTGCAGCGGCCGCTGGTGGATGCGAGCGCGCTGATCTCGCAGTTGTCCATGACGAACAAACTGGTGGAGGGCGAATACGACGGCAACCTGGGCGACGTCCTGGGGAAGACGTACAACGATTACAAATACGTGGCGGTCATCACCGAAGTGTTGTCCAACCGGCTGTTTCAGGCGGACTATAAAATCTACAACGCGCATGGCGGCAATGACATCGTTTCGCAGACCACAACCTTGTTTTTCCGGCCGGAATCGCCGCCAGGCTCTCTGGACGGCGGGAAATTTGGGCAATGAAGACCGGCCGACAACATAAATTTCGCAGGGGTTTCACGCTGATTGAAATCATGGTGGCGATCGCCGTGTTCATGATGGTCATTGCGGTGATCTATTCAACATGGGCGATCGTGATGAAGGCGACGCAGGTGGGGCAGCAGGCGGCGGCGCAGGCGCAACGGCAGCGGATCGCGCTGCGGACGATCGAGGATTCGCTGATGTGCATCCAGTCGTTCCAGGCGTCGCAGCGGTATTATTATTTCAACGTGCAGAATGGCGACACGCCGGTGCTGAGCTTTGCCTCGCGGGTGCCGGATGTGTTTCCGCGGAACGGGAAGTTCGGGCAGTTTAACCTGCGGCGGGTGACGTTCTCGCTCGAAGCCGGCGAAGGCGGCGAAAAAAATTTGGTGCTGCGCCAGAACCCAATCCTGATGGACATGGATGACGACGAACAAAAAAATCCGCTCATCCTGGCGCATGACGTGAAGAAATTCGACATCGAGTGCTGGGACACGAACCAGATGGACTGGGTGACGGAGTGGGTGGACACGAATTCCATTCCGCCGCTGATGCGCGTGAGCCTGGTGATGGGCGGCACGGTCAACAACGGCGGTTCCACGCCGGAATCGACCGTGGTGCGGGCGTTTTCGATGCCGTCATCCATGATGCCGGCGGCGGTGCAACGCGGGGGTGCCGGCGGGCCGGCGGGCGGAGCATTTGGGCCGGGCGGGCCGGCGCTGCCAATCCCGGGGGGAGGGAGAAAACCGCAATGAAAATTTCCCCGGGCAAAAAAAATCGCGGCATCGCCGTCATCGTGGCGCTGGTGGCGGTGACGGTATTGACGATCATGGCGGGCCTTTTTTGGTATTCGATGAAGGTCGAGACGCGCCTGGCGAGCAACGCGAACAATGACGAGCAGATGCTGTGGATGGGGCGGGCGGGCCGGGCGCAGGCTCGGAGACGAACGGCCCGCTGATGGGCCTGTCGCTGACGGATTTTCCGGTGGGCGACCAGGGTGGGACGATTTCGGTGAAGATTGTCGATCTGGAACGCAAGGTGAACGTGAACAGCGCGCCGCCCCTGCTGTTGCAACAGGTTTTGACGGTGATGGGCGTGGATGCGGGCGACATCACGGGGGTGTCGGATGCGATCTTGGACTGGATAGATGCGGATGACGAGCCGCGGCCCGGCGGGGCGGAGAGCGATTATTACCAGGGTCAGAACCCGCCATATTATGCGAAGAATGCGCCGATGGACAACATCGAGGAATTG
>DATHQS010000156.1:0-31404 GCA_035482455.1 Candidatus Acidiferrales bacterium
GTGGATGCTGCGGGTGCGGCCGGGGAATTTTTTCAACTCCGCCACCGGGTCCGCACCGCCATCGCAGCAGTTGCTCGTATCGAGCTGCAGGATCACTTCCGGATTCGTGTTCTCGCCAAAAACTTCCCACGGCAGCACGCCTTCGACCGCGTGAAAATCATGGAAGTGCGAGTGATAGCCGATGGACAGGCCCAGCGGCGTGAGTTGCGCGGCGATGTCGTTGAACAATTTCGCCTTCTCGATCCACACCTGCCGCGTCGCCCCCGTCATGTCCGGCACGATGATGAACTTGTTGCCGATGATTTGGTTGAACTCGATCGTCTCCGCCAATTTATCCGGAGTTAAAACCATTTCAGAAGGCGTGTGCGAGCCGCAGGCAATGAGCCCGTTGTCATCCAGCATCGCGCGAATTTCCTTCGCGGACCGCCCCCAGTAACCTGCGAACTCCACGCCCGGATAGCCCATCTTTGCGATCTTCGCCAGTGTGCCGGGAAAATCCGCCTTGCACTCGTTGCGCACGGAATACAGTTCCACCCCCACGGGGATCTTCTTTTTCGCGGCTGAACCGGCTCCGCCCGTCGCACAACCGGCCAGCCCCAACGAAGCACCGGCGATGCCAAGCGCGGAAAGCTGGAGAAATTCCCGGCGACCAAGATTTTTTTGATGTTTCATTTTAAAAATCCAAAATTAAATCTTTACCCACGCCGCATGTACGGCAGATGCCACGGCTTGCGGTATTTCACGCTGACCAGCTTGTCCGCTTCATGGTCATCCACCACTTTTTCTTTGACGCTGTCCCACACGATCTTGTGCCCGGTACGGTAGGCGATGTTGCCCAAGTGCGCGAGCGAGGAGACGCGATGGCCGGTCTCAAGGTTCAACACCGGCTGCTGGCGCGATTTGCAGCAGTCGAGAAAATTTCGCACATGCAGCGCGCGCGGGTCGCCCTGGCTTTTCTTCTTCTGCGACGGAATGTTCGCCTTCTTCGGCTCCGTGGTCAGTTCCCACCCGGCGTCATTGAGGATGATGTTGCCCTCCGTGCCGTGCCATTCGATGCCCCATGAGCGGTTGTTCAGGCCGTTGTTCAAGCCCGTGCGATGTTCCCAGATGAGCTGGCAGCTTGGAAATTCATAAACCGTGACCAGCGAATCCGGCGTTTCCGAATCGTCATCAAAGATGAATTTCCCGCCGCAGGCCGTCACCGACTTCGGATTCTCGGGCGGCAAACCCATCGAGGCCATGTTCAGCAGATGCACACCCCAATCCGTCATCAAACCGCCGGCATAATCCCAGAACCAGCGGAAGTTGAAGTGAAAACGGTTCTGGTTGAACGCATGTTGCGGCGCAGGGCCGAGCCACATGTCGTAATCCACGCCCGCCGGCACGGCGCTGTCCGGGACATGCCCGATGCTCGGCAGCCAGTCGAGAAAGGCCCACGCGCGCGCCAGGCTCACCTTGCCCAGCTTGCCGGAGCGGATGATCTCCGTCGCCTCGATGATGTGCGGCGCGCTGCGCCACTGCGAACCCATCTGCACCACGCGGTTGAATTTTTTCCCGGCCTCCACCATCGCCCGGCCTTCATCGATCGTCTTGGCCAGCGGCTTCTCCACGTAGATGTCTTTGCCCGCCTGCGCCGCCATCACCATCGGCAATGCATGCCAGTGATCCGGCGTGGCGATGAGCACCACGTCGATATCTTTGCGGTCCAGCACGCGGCGGAAGTCTTTTACGGTGTCCGGCTTCTTGCCGCGCTTGTCTTCGCAGATCTCGATGCCCTTGGCGATCTGCGCATCGTCCACGTCGCAGATGACGGCGCAATCGATCTCGGGATTCCCGAAAAAACATTTCAGGTCGCCCTGCCCCATGCCGCCGCAGCCGATGAGGCCGAGGCGGATCTTGTCATTCGCACCCGGCTCATCCGCGCGGGCGCTCCGGATGAACGGCGCTTGAAAGGTGCCGGCGGCCAGCGCCGCCAGCGCCGTCTGGCCGATAAATTTTCGGCGGTTTATTTCAGACATAAAAATCTCTCCCGGGCCAGGTACAGGGATGCCCCGGCAGCGGGATGCGTCCATGACAGCATTATTGGCTGATGACGCGATAAAAACGTGTCGTCCCCGTCGCCGAGGTATCCATATAAGACGCCGTCGGGGCATTGTTGGTCACGGGCAACCCGACATTCGTCCACAATGGGTCAAGCAGATGATTCTTGAATTGCACCTGGTAACCATGGTTGTTGAACGTGTTGTTCCAGTTGAGCGTCACCGCGCCGGGCGCGTAGCCCACGCTGGTGATGGTCACCGCCGGCGCGCTCGGCGCGCCGTAGCTGATGGCCGTGATGCCGTTGTTCACGTTCAGCGAGAATCCCAGGCCGCCCTTGAGCGTCGTCACGGCGTTGAACTGCGAGTTCGCATTGACGGAACCAAAGAACGCCTGGTCAACCAGCGACGGCGGATTCGAGTTGCCGCTCAGGAGATACAACTGCAGGTCGTTCGGTGTGTCGCTGTAATTCACGCCACCGAGAACGCCCGCCGCCACATCTACGCCGATTCCGTCAAAGGCGGACGGGGTTTGTGTGCCCGACGTAAACGATTTGATCGCGCCGCCGGTCCAGGGGGACGTTGTCCGGTCAAAAGCGACCTGACGCAGATTATACCCCGGACTCTTGGTCCAAAAAGTGTCTCCGGCGCCAAAGGCGATGCCCTGACCGCCGAAGCCGGCGGGAACATTCGTCACCGTGATGAGGTTGGCCGTGAAACTGGACCCGTCCGTGGTCGTGAACAGCACCGCATTCGTGCCGGTGTAGGAACCGATGAGGATTTCCGTGTTCACCCCGGAGCCGCGCACATCGATGGTGTCGCCCCAGCGTTCACCGGAGCCGCTGCCGGGATCCCCGCCCGTCCCGCCGCCGTAGGCATAACCGACGGCGAAGCTGCCGGCACCATAGCCCGGAGACCAGGTCACGAGAGAAAACCCGGTGCCGGTCAAAGTCAGATTACCGGCGTACAGCGTGCCGTCATCAGCGATGCCGATCTGGTTGAAGAGCCACCCGTTCAAACCGCCATTAAAAACGCCAGCCACATTCAGGTCGCCAAGATAGCTGCCGTTGGTGGCGGCCAGCAGATGGATGTTGGCATGGTCCGCCACCACCACCTGTGCCGAGTTGGTGTCGTATGCCAGTCCGCGGGTGTTGTAAGTCGAACCATCCAGGAACCCAAGGCTGCCGGCGGGCAGGGTCCAAAGCTGCGTGACCACCACGCTGGTGACCGGCGCGATCAACGTCAACAAGGCCGGCGGCGTACTGGTCACCGATCCCACGATGTTATGGACCACCACGTCATAGTTGCCCGCCTTGCTCAATGGCGGAGTGGTTAGCGTATAGGTGCTGTTGGTTGCGTTGGCGATGTTGTTCCCATTGAATCGCCATTGATAATAGATGGGCAGCGACCCAGAGACGCTCACCCCGAAAATCACCGACGGGATGTTGGTATAAACCGTCCGGCTGGCCGGCGGCGCTGTGACAATTGGCGGTGCGGTCGGCGGAACTCCGTAGGTCAAGGCCACCAGCCCGTTGACGGCATCCAAACCATACACCCGGGGATATTTCATGGCGATGGCCATGCTCCCGTTACCGTTGACATTGGCGGTGGTAAAGAAGCCCTGATAGAACATCACGGGCGCATCGGCCGTGCCGGTCAATTGGAACAACTGCATATCGTGCGGCGTGTCGGTCGTGATAATCCCCGCCAGGATGTTGCGAACCGGATCGACACCCAAGCCCACCATCGACGAAGGTATCTGACCCGGCGTCGTGTAATCAAAGATGACGCTCCCGGTCTGCAGCACTGGATCAAATGAAACCTTGCGCAAATCACCGGCGCTGGTCTTGCCCCAGAAAGTATTGCCATCGCCAAACGCGATGCCCAGGCCGGCAAAGCCGCCCGGCACACCGCTGATGGCAATGATCTCCGCTGAATACGTGACACCAATTCCGTCATTGGGTGTCAGCAAGGCCACATTTGTCCCATTGCGCGCCGCCAGTAGAATTTGTGTGTTCGGGCCGGAGCCACGCACGGCCATGTTGTCGCCCCAGCGGTCGCCCGTTTTCATCGTTCCCGGGCCGCTGTCATCATAGGCCACGGTGGCCGTTACACTGTTGGACGGTGCGGCCCAGCGGTTCACTTTGAAAGTCTTGGAATTGTCCACGGCGAGGTTGCCGGAATAGACCGCGCCATCATCAGCGATCACGACCTGATCCAGCGCAAAAGTTCCGCCCGAAAGGTCGGCGGTCGACATGTCCAGGTTGCCAAGGTTAGCGCCGGAGTTGGCATCAAGGATATAAATAGAGCCAGCGTTATTGGCGATAACCAGGCGCTGGCTATTGGTATCGTAACCCAACCCACGCGTATTGCCGGACGTATCCAAATATGAATATCCGGCAGTGAGAGCAGGCACACGCCAGAGCAACGACACCGCAGAGTTGGTGACAGGGAAATTGAGCGCCACCCCGACCACGGAACTGGTGGCGGAACCGGAGGCGTTGGTCACGATGACATAATACAGGTTCGTCCCGCCGGTGGTGACCGTGTAGAAATTGGTGTTGTTCACGAACGCGTTCGTGACGCCGCCGGAAATGTTATACCAATTGTAATAGAGCGGGGCCGAGCCGCTGGCTGTCACCGTCAGGGTCTGGGGCGGAAAAACATTGGTGATGCCGCCGCTGAACCCGCTGATCAGCGGAGCCGAACTGAATACGATGTTGTAGGCGATCAACGAATTGGCGGTGTCCAGGACATACAGGGCGTTGGTCAGGCCGTTGCCACCTAAAGCCGCCGCCCCTGTCGCGTTGCCGTTGCTATTCGGAGTGGAGGGGCTCGCCGTGGCCAGCGAACTGACGCCACCCGCAATATTCGTGGCTGAAAACAGGCCCACCGGCGAAGGACTGCCACCGGTCGTCAGCACGCCCAGAAAACCGCCGGGCGAATACGAAAGCATGGTGGTGTTATTATAAGAGCCGCCGAGGGAAGTATTGGTCAGCATCACGCCGGTCACCAGGTTTTGCGACGCAAAATTGGCCGGATACTGCACCAGATACACCACGTTGCTGCCGCTGCTGTAAGGTTTGATCAAAAAGGTGTTATTGGTGTAAAAGCAAAGGCCGTAAACGTTCACACCACCCTTGAATGGCAGATTGGGTACATTGATGATCGTGTTGGTGAAATCCACCCCGTTGGTCGTGTAATACAGGCAGAAAACATTCGTACCGCCCACCCCGGTCAAAATCAGGGTGTTCGTGCCGGAACCGGTCACCGCCATCGTGTCGCCGATCCGGGCGCTGGTGAGGGGAAGGGACCCGCCATTGACCAGCGCATTGCCACTGAAAGAAACGTACGGCGTGGACAGCCAGTTCGTCCAACGATATATCTGGTTCTTGACCGTTGAAGAAAGCGAGAGATTGATGCCGTAGATCGCCCCGTCACCCGCAACCCCGATCTGGTCCAGATGCAACGTTTCACTGGGCACCGTGACGCCGGTCACGTTGAAGGCGCCAAGATAGGCGCCGCTGATCCCGTTAAATGCGCCGATCGATGGAGCCGTGTTGGCAACATAGACAAGATTGGAAACCGAGTCATAAGCCATGCCACGATTGGCGGAACTGTTGGCAATGTTTCCGGTTCCGGTCGGCACCGTGAAAAGACTGGTCAGGGCATAGGATCCCTGGGCCTGGACCTGTGTCGCCATGACCGCCAGAAATAAGACGGCGATGAGAATTTTTTCCGCCACTTTAAGTCGTATGGTTGAGAACCGCGCAAAGCCAGTCAGTGCACAGATGAAGAGGGTGTTGGTTTTCATTTTGAGGGTTGGTTTTGGGCTCCAAGTTGGTTTCTATCAGCGTCAGGGGCAATGCTGTCTGGCGGGTGTTTGCTATTTTTGCAGGTCTGCGATGGGGGGAAACGAAGCTTGGATCCGGGGCAGATCCTGGTCGTCAGCGGCGGAAGCTGCATCAAAACCGGTGCCTTGGCCGCCTCCCAGCGTGCCATCTGGAATCTGGTTTCCCGCCTGGATATAAGGCGAATGCCACTTCCAATATTCCGAATGACCATCGGCGAAACTGAACATGCCGCCATTGTTATGCCGGCTCGTGGGCAATTTCCAATATTTCAGGGTCGCCGTGACACCATTCACCGGCAGATGGCAGGGAAATTCATTGTTATCAATGCTGTTGGCAGAGACATCAATGAAAACGGAAGCTTGCGACGGCCCCGGATTTTGAATGCCGGTAGATTTCACAAAGCTGCCATTGCAAGGCGCCATATCGGACGCAGTGGCGCTCTCATTGGTCCAGTTCATGCCGCAACTGATGGAATAGCTGCGGTCACGTGCAACCTTCCAGGATGTATCCATTGAAAAATCACTGGGACAATGATAAATGCCCTGGCTGTTGTTATAGGGATAGAGCGAACCGTAGGTCAACGCCCACGCGCTCGTCATCGCCTGCGCGCTCGCTTCCTGCCGCGCACTGCCATTCCAAGTGCCCACGCCAAGGACGGACCCGCCCCGCACCCAGGCAGCAGACCCACAGGCTGAATTTCCAGCACCATGATTGTTCACGATCCGGTCGTTGGAATCTCCAAGATAGGTGGTCCAGGCCAGGACCAGCTGCTTGGTGTTATTGAGGCACTGGGTCGCCTTGGCCTTTTCCTTCGCCTTGGCCAGCGCGGGCAGCAGCATCGCCGCGAGGATGGCGATGATCGCGATCACCACGAGCAATTCGATCAAGGTGAAACCGGCGCGGGATTTTTTTGAGGCAGGAAAAGGCATGGCGGTGCGATGGTGTTGGCTCTTTGATTTATCCTCGATTGCAAAATTTCTTTGCACGATTCTACTTTTGCACCAAATTTTACCGATAAAAGCCCAAAGTTGTAGCTTTTATTGTGGTTTTGTAACAACGCAGGTTTTGCGCATCAGAAATGTTGCGCGGATTAAATCCCCCGTTAAGCTCGCCGCATGAAGGGAAGATTTGCCGGCGGAAAAATCTGTTTCCTGGCGCTGCCCGTCCTGTTGCTGGCGGGCTGCATCGCGTCGCACCGGGATAAAAGCGCCCACACCTGCTGGCGCGGCGTGCATCTCTGGCTCGACCGTGAATCCAGTGCGCAGGAACTGATCCAAACCCTGCCCCGCCTCGCCGCCGCAGGCGCCAACGTCGTCGTCATCGAGGTGAATTACAGTTTTGAATTCACCGGGCATCCCGAACTGCGCGATACCCGCTTCATCACCCGCGCGACCGCGCACCAGCTCGCGGTTACCGCGCGGCGCAACGGCATCCGGCTCATCCCGGAGTTCAACTGCCTCGGCCACCAGTCATTCGGCGGCCGCGCCGCCCCCTTGTTCAAGATGCATCCGGAATTCAGCGAGACGCCGTTGAGCGCGATGTCGGAGACCAATTTCTACAGCCTGAGCTGGTGCCCGCGCGCGCCCGGGCTGGATGAAATTGTGTTTTCAATGATCGATGACCTTGCCGAAGGCTTCGAGGCGGACGCCATCCACGTCGGCATGGATGAGGTCTACTACATCGGCGAGGACCGGTGCCCGCGTTGTCATGGCGCCGATCCCGCAAAATTGTTTGCCGACCAGATCAACGCGCTCCATGCCCACATCGTCGGGGAGAAAAAATGGCAGATGCTGATGTGGGCTGATCGCCTCATCGGTCCGAAATATCAGGGCCTTTGCCGCTTTGATAACTCTCATAATGATTTAAGCGGATCGCTGGACCAAATTCCGCGCGACATCGTGATGTGCGATTGGCACTACGAATGGAAAAAAGAGTATTCTTCCGTTCCGTTCCTCGCAGGCAAAGGATTTAGCGTATGGCCGGCGGGCTTTTTGCCGTTAAAAGCAGCGCGGGCGTTCAGTGATTATGCGCAAGCACACCCCACAAACGTCATCGGCTATCTCGCCACGACCTGGAACACCACCAGCATCAGCGATGCGCCGGAATGGCCGCCAATAAAGGAAATTTTACCCCGCTGGGAAAGCCCCGCCCCGCGCTGACCGCCTCAATGCCCCGCACTTTCCGCCGGCACATTTTTGGGCGGATGAAAAAATAGCGCCAGCGCCACGGCCGCCACCAGCCCGCATATCATCGGAACCGAAAATAGACCATGGAAATTTGTCACCCCGTCGTGCGTGAAAACTTTTTGGCCAAGGTACGGGCAAATGGAGTTGGCCAGCAGCGCGCCGAGGCCAAGGATCATCACGTTGAACAAACCCTGCGCGCTGGCGCGGGCGTCCTTGGGAAAATAGGCGTCGGCAAAAATATAGACCGTCGCGAAGAAAAATGCGTAGCAGATGCCGTGCAGGATCTGCACCGTGATGATGAGCCACGCGTGCTGCGGAAAAAACGCATACACCGCGAAGCGCGCCGCGTGGCCGAGGATGCCCACGATCATCGTGGTACGCCAGCCCAGCCGCGCGAGCGTGGCGCCGAGGATGAACATCGTCGAAATCTCCGCGATCTGGCCCACGCTCATCACCGGCATGATCCAGTTGCCGGGAATGCCCACGCCGCCTGCCGCTGGGTCCGCCCCGAGAAAACTTCCCGTCCAGTTGAAATAACAATTATGCACGAAGGAATCCACCAACGTCACCAGCCACAGTACGAGGACGAACGGATGTTTCAATAATTTCAGCGCCTCCAGCCACGCGAGCTTTTCCGCCGCGCCCTCGCCGGCCTTTTTCGGCGGCGTGTGCGGCAGCACAAAGCTGAACATCGCCAACAATAGCGAAGCGATTCCAGCCACGGCAAAGGTCCACACCGTCGCCGCCTTCAATTTTTCACCCGTCAAACCGGAGCCCAGGACCGTGCCGAGCCATTCCACGAAACCATGCGCGTTGGCGGCATGGACCTTGTCCCAGTCCACCAAGATAAACGTGAACGGCCACGCGGCCAGGATCCAGCCGATGGTCCCGCCCATGCGCACGAGGCCGAATTCCTTCTGCGAATCCTTCAGGTGCGCGAACGCGATGGAGTTCACGATGGACATCGTGGGCACGAACAGCAGGCAATGCACCATCATCAAGCCAAAGAACGGCCAGAAGGTCTTCGTGAACACCAGCCCGAGCATCGCCGTGCCGCCGATAAAATGGCTGAACGCCAGGAATTTCTCCGCCGCAAAATTCCGGTCACAAAACTGGTTGCTGAAAAACATGCCGACGATGGCGGCGATCGGAAAGGCGTTCAATATCCACGCCTGTTCGCCCGGAGAAAAGCCCAGGCTGGGCAGGTAACCGAAGATGAGCGGCAGCCAGGCGCCCCAGATGAAAAATTCCAGGGCCATCATCACGAACAATTTGAAGCGGTGACTCATGGTTCGGGTGGAAATGTGCGCGCGCTAGACTGCCACAGGTTTTCCGCTGCGCACAGATTTTTCCTCCGCCTGCAAAATCTCCAGCGTGGTCACGCAGTCGTGTGCGGTGACCACGGACGGCTTTTCGCCGCACGCCACGCAGTTGACGAAGTAACGGATCTCCGCGCTGTAACCGTCGATGCCCGCCGGTTTGAGCATCCGCTGGGTCTTGCCCGGCCGCGCGATCTGCAACGCCCCCGCGCCGCGCGCGAGGTCGAAATCAATGGTCGCCTTCTCGCAATACAAGGTGAATGCCATGTTGAACCCGTCCGAGAGCAGCCAGCTCCCCTCGGCATGGACCACTGGGCCATCGGGATAAATATACTGGGTCACGACATGGTCGATGTTGCCGTGCGCATCCGTGATGCCGGTGGAAAAAACCTTCTGCGGCCGGCCGAACAGAAAATTTACGAAGTCCGTGTCATGGATGTGCAAGTCGTACAACGCGCCGCCAGCATGCACACCCGCCTTGCTCCACGCCGGTTTGGCCGAGGCGCGGCGAAAATTCGCCGCCCGCACCGCGCCATACGTCTTTTCGGAAACGATTTTCTTCATCTCCGCCCAGCCCGGCCAGAACCGCATGCACATCGCGGGCATCAGGAAATTGGGCGTGCCGTTGATGGCCGACAGCATTTTCCGCACAGCGCCCGCATCTTGTGCGAGCGGTTTTTCACAAATGACATGTTTCCTTGCCCGCATGGCCGCCAACACCTGCGCGGGATGCAGGGCCGTCGGCGTGCAGATATCCACGAGATCCACTTCTTTATCCGCCAGCAGTTCGGAAAAATGACGGTAGGTTTTTACGTCCGGGCCGAGCGTCAGCGCGGAGGAGTCGCCGAGGTTGCCGTTCACGCCGCCGAGCCGGCCGTCGACCGGCGCGCGGGAATTGTCGCACACCGCCACGATGCGCGCATTGCGCAGCCGTTGGTAGGCGCGCAGATGCGTCACCCCCATGAACCCCAGCCCCGCGACCGCCACGTTGACTTTTTTTGACGCCATGATTCTCCTCAAATTGACACGCGCTCCATCGCTTCCCGCGCCGTACGGATATCCGCCACGCGGCTGTTTCCGTATTCGCGCTCGATGACCAGGTTCACGTTGAACACGACATGCTTGAACGTCGTGAAAAAACCGCGCCAATCCACCTCGCCCTTGCCGACGGGCACTTCCTCACCCCAGGTACCGGGCACCTTGGTGCGTTTTGCATCCTTGATATGCACCTGCCGGATCCAGGGCGCGAGCGTGTGCAGCGCCTTCACCGGGTCACCCTTGTCGTACATGATCATGTTGGCCGGGTCAAAGTTCACGCCAATGTTCGGATGGTTCAGCTTGTGCAGCAGCGCGGCCAGTTCCGGCGCCGTCTCCTGCCCCGTTTCCAGTCCAAGCAAAATGTTTTGCACCATGAAGATGTCCGCGACCACGTCCAGCCGCTGGCACATCTTCGCGAAAGTTGGGTGCGACTCGTCTGGCGGCAGGAAGCCCGCGTGGAAGGTCACCAGCTTCAGGCCCATCTTCTTGGCGATGGTGGCGCTGGCGCTGATGTTTTTGACATTCTGGTCCCACTTCGCATCCGGAGCGATGCCGCCGGTGAGCCGGATGGATTCCAGCGTGGCGTAATCCTCGCCCAGGCACCGCACCATGCCGGAAACGATGGTGATGTTGTTTTCGAGAAAGATTTTTTCCGTGGCGCCCCAGACCTTCGGCGCATCGCGCAACGGGTCGAGCTCCAATTGCACCCGGGAGATGCCGGTGGCGCGGAGCTTTTGCACCAGGTCCTCCGGCCCCGTGGGCTGGAGCGACCAGCTGCAGACGGCCAGGCGTTCAAGGATGGAGGGTGATTTCATTTATGTCGCAATGGCATCAACCCGCCGGCCGGCCCGCAAATGTTCCTTTGTGTGTCATCCTTCAAATTTCTGCGGCCAATCTAACCACGGCTTCCGGCAGCGCACAGACCAAAGATGTTGCTTTTCTTGTAGTATTGTAACGTCACCCGTGCGACAGCCCCTGCGCCTTTGGCGAGAGGATCGACGGAGATTGTTGCTGCCCCAGGATCTTCCGTGCGCCGCCGATCACCCGGTCCCAGTCGAACGCCGGGCCGGGGTCGGTTTTGTTCGTCTGGATGTGGTAATGCCCCAGGACACCCTGATAATTCTTCCAGGCGTCATCCGGCAGCTTGTGCGGGATCAGCTTTCCCTCTGCATCCACCGGATACTGGCACTTCAGCTTGGGAAAAATCTGGCACAGCGCGGCCGTCAATTTTGTCAGCGCTGCATATTGCTCAGGGGTGTAATCGAACTGCACCATGTCTTCGCCCTGGATGACGCCGCGCACCATTTCGTTGCGCGCAGGATGGCCGGTGAAATTCGGCGTGCGGATGCCCCCATCGCCCAGGCGCTGGGGAATGATGTTGACCACCTTGCCGTCGGCATTGGTCCGATACCATTCCGCGAACGGATTTTTCCCATCCACCCGGAATGCCCCGATGTTGGCGATCTCCACGCCGATGGAACGGTCATTGGAAATCGTCGCCTGCCACGCCCGTTCCTTCAGGTCCAGCGTCTGGTAAATGGTGCCGTCAAGGTCGCACATGAAGTGGACGCTCAGATCGCGGCTGTCCTGCAGCACCAGAAAACAAGTACGGCTAACGCCACAGTCGTCAAAGTGCAGCACGAACTGGTCGACGACGCTTTGCAACAACGGCAAATCCCAGCCGCCGCCACGCACCCGTTCAATCTCGTTCGTAGTCAGAGTTTTTTGACGCAGGCTGTAGCGGTTCGGGCTTTTCAAATTCTTGACCTCGACCGTGGAATTGGACCAGTCGGATTTTTCGATCGGCGCGAACCGGCGTTCCACGCGGTACGCGTCATAGCCGCCGGGGTCCATCCACAAAACCACGGGCGTGCCAGTGTGGAAAAACTGGCCGGCCACGACAATCTCATCCCCGGTGTGCGGCTCGGGTTTCCCCGGGCGTTGCAGGGTGCTGCAGCCGCAGGCGAACAACACACACAGCCAACAGGTGAGGGATAATTTTACGTTCATATCATTTGATGTCGGTGAGCGGATGGTCAAAAACCCATTGCAGGCCGCGCTGCAAACGTTCGCGGACATGGTCGGCGTGCCGTCCGGGCGGCTCGTAAAACGTGCAGCGCGATGTGCGCAATTTCAGCACCTCGTAGATTTTCCGGGCGCCGATGTTGGCTGCAAATTGATCCTGCGCCGCGCCCTCGAGATAAATTTTCTGCTCCGGACTGAACGCGTTCGGATTTTTGCGCACGACCGTCAACGGGTCATTGTCCAGCCAGCGTTGCCAGACATCGGCGCGAAGTTTTCCCTTCTCATCATAGAGCCACTCAAATTCGCCGAGATGCGGCGAAGCGCTCGGCGCATAAGCGCAGGACAGGCCCAGCGCGTAGTTGATGTCCTCATCCTTGGACATGGGCAATTCACCGGTCATGAACTTTTTCGCGTCCGCCGGCGACAGCTTGGCGACGGACGGCACCGTGACGAGCGGCAGATGGCTCGTCGGAAAATCAGAATCGGGGCTTAACGCGAGGATCGCGTCATACAACTGCTGCCGGTCACTGCCCAACCGCAACGCCCCGAATCCGCCGCTGGAATGCCCGCCGATGATGCGGCGCACACCGTTCGTCGGCGCCGGATGGCGCGCCTCGACCGCGTGCACGACTTCATCACAGACAAAATCCTCGTAGTTCCCCTGCGCGGGCGAATTCAAAAACTGCCCGCCGCCCCAGCGCGTCCAACCATCTGCCACCACCAAGATCACCGGCGTGCCATCATCCGCGACCTTTTGCGTGAACTTCAGCCAGATGTTGGAATTGGAGAGGATTTTGGCCGCCGAATTTCCGTAGCCCGGCAGGTAATACAGGATTGGAAGCGGGATTCCGTTAGTCGCCTGGGCGGGGATGAAGATGGGGACGGGCCGCGTGTCCGGGTCGTGCAGGATATTATTTTTCAATGCCTCACTGTGCAGTGTGATGACCTCCAACCGCGCCTCTGCGGCCGACAGTTTTGCCGCCGCAAGCAGGAGCAGCAGCGCCAGCGCGTGGAAAACTGCGGGCTTAAACTTTTTGCCAGCCTGGTTTTTGTTCATAAACCCAGCGGTAATACTCCTTCATCTTCAATTCCGCGGCCGCGGCCTCGTCGAGGAACACCGTGACCTTGGGATGCAGCTGCAGCGCGCTCGCGGGATTCATCGCCGTGATGGGGCCTTCGACGGCCTCGGCGATGGCCCGCGCCTTTTTCGCCCCAAACGCCAACAGAACACAGTGCCGGGATTCGAGTATCGTCCCGATGCCCATGGTGATGACATGGTGCGGCACCTCTGATTCGTTGCCGAAGAACCGCGCATTGTCGCGCAAGGTCTGCGGCGTCAGGGTCTTGATCCGCGTCCGCGAGGCGAGCGACGACGTCGGCTCGTTGAAACCGATGTGACCGGACGTGCCGATGCCGAGCAATTGCACATCAATGCCGCCGGAGGAAAAGATTTTGCGCTCATAATTCTCGCACGCGGCCGGCACGTCCTTCGTCAGCCCGTCCGGGATGTTCACGCTCTTGATGGTGATGTTCACGTGGCGAAAAAGATTCTCCCACATGAAACTGTGATAGGACTGGGGATGCTGCGGCGAGAGGCCGACGTATTCGTCGAGGTTGAAGGTTGTTAGCTTGCTCCAGTCGAGCTTCATCGCCACGAGTTCGCGATAGAGCGCCACCATCGTGCCGCCGGTGGCCAGGCCAAGCACGGCGGCGGGCTTGTCGGTGATGAGCTTGCCCAGCAAGCGCGCGGCGATGTTCGTCGCGGCTTCCGGTGTGGGTTGGATGATGATTTCCATGGTTCAGATCCTTCCGAGTCGTTTACCGAGCTTTGCCTGCACGTCGCCGCGAAATTCATCAATGAGGCCCAGCGTGTAATCGCCGATGTCCCGCGTCGGGTCTTGCACGAGCGGCGTCAGGTCCATGCCGAAGATGATTTGCGTCGCCTTGTCCGTCGCGTGCGAATCGAAGAACGTGGCGTTCGCGGAACGGCGGCCGAGCGTGGCGAGGTCGTAGCGTTTCCCGCCGGAAATCTGCGAATCAAACATGCCGTTCAGTTTAGCCGCCAGCTTGTCGCTGCCGCTCACGTCCATGACCACCTTCTTCGCATCCGGCAACCAGTCCAGATCCCGCCAGACTTCGCAACCGATGACCTTCGCGGGCCGCTTGGCTTTCGGCAGTTCCCGTATCGCCTGGATGGCGGCGATGACCACGCCGATGTGCGTGTCGTGCTTGTCGGCCAGGTTGTGGGTGTACACCACCTGCGCCTTGGCCGCGTCCAAGATGGCCACCAAATCCAACTTCAGCGCGGTGTCGGTCGCACATTTCACCACGCTGCTCGGGTAATCCAGCTGGATCATCACACCGTAACCGCCGAGTTTGGCAGCCTTGTTCTGCTCGCGACGGCGCACGGCCATCATCTGGTCATCGGTGAATTTTTTATATTTGCCGGTACGCGCACTGCCCGCGCCGTTGGTGCAGGTGACGCCGCCGAACCATTTTGACCGGCTGTTCCGGCATTCGAGAATTCCCTGCAAGGCCATGAACTCCAGGTCGTCCTGATGTGCGCCGATGCCCAGATGGGTCACACGCTTCAGCGCGGCGGCCAGCGGCTTGCCGTCAGGCACATACACCGTTGGTTTGAAATTGCTGAATTTCATAAAATCATTTCTTCAAGGCCGGCAAACTCGCCGCGGCCACCGCCTGGCCGACGCGCCGGGATTTTTCATCCGGCACGCGCAGCTCGATCTTGCGGGCGGCCTCCGGAAAATGTTTTTTCAAAACCTCCCGCGCCTTGTCGATGACGATGTCGCCACCTTTGCCGGTGGTAACGCGCCCGAGGATGAGCGCCTGCTCGTAATCGTAAAAGCCAGTGTACTGCGCAAGCGCACAGCCGAGATAGATGCCGATGGTCTCGTAAATCTTCGCCGCCCGCATATCGCCCTTGGCCATGAGCCCCTGCACTTCCTTGAGCCGTTCGGGCAGGCCCATCTTTTCCGGCAGAGCAATCTTCGCGGCGGGCAGCAACTTGTTCACCGCCTGTTGCGAGAAGTACATCACGCCGGTGCCCTTGTCCTTGGACCACTCATCCTCGGCGGCATCCGGCTGGAGATCAACCGGTACAAACGCGAGTTCGTTTAGCCAGCCGGGAATCCGCCCATGCCGGTCCATGAAACCCGCCGCCTGGCTGGAACCCATGGCGATGCCGAGCATCCCGCGGCTGCCAAGCGACAGCGCACCCGCGAGCGCGGTCACATCGCCGTCATTCATCACCTGCACCGGCACGTTCCATTCGCGCTGGATGCGTTTAAAAACCTTGGCCGCCTTCGGATAATCTTTTTTCGGAATCGCACGTAACAATGAGGCGACGCGGATTTCGTTGTCCACGATGATGCCGGCCGAACTGCCGCCGATGGCATCCACACGCGGCAGATAAGCGGCAGCCCGGTGCAATCCCGACACGATATGGTGATAATGATATTCCGGATTCGACTGCGTCTTGGGATCCCAGGGCACTTCGTCCGTGTACACCGCCGTGCCATCGATGACGGCGGAAAATTTATAATCGCTCGCGCCGAGGTCGAAACCGATGCGGCAGCCCTTAAGGTGCCCGCCGGCGGCGGTCTTGGCCTCCTTTGCGGCAGGGACTTTCTCCGGCGTAGTCACGACGACCTCGAATTTCTTCGCGTAGGCCAGCGACATCATGTCAAAATCAAACTTCCGCGCGCCGCGCGGTGAATAGGCCTTGCGGATGGCTTCGCCGATCGCCTTCGGCCCGCCCATGTACAACTTGCCCCCGCCCCACGCCCACAGGAGAAATTTCACCAACCGTTCCACGTAGAGCAGCGTGGTCGCATCCGGCTCCGGCAGGACCATGGTTTCATAGCGCGACAGCAGCTTGTTCTCGCGTTCCAACCCGATGACCAACGGCACGGCGCGGCCGGATTTCTTCGCCGCCTCAACGTAATTACGGTTGAACAACACCGCCGGTTGGAAACCCGGATCCAGCGGGGCGGGAAAAATGGAGGACGGCAGGTTCATGGTCATTCGGGCTTTGAAAGCGGACGATAATTCACGTCCATGGCATCGAGACGCTTTTCATTCAAAGCCGCGCGGGCCTTGAAGCTTTCCCAGTCATGAGATTCCTTGGATGACCAATCGTCCTCGGCCAGCGCACCGAGGCGCGGGAGCATCATGTATTCAACGTGCCGGATGTTGGGGATATATTCCGCCCAAAGATTCGCCTGGCCGCCGAGGATGCGCGCGCTGTTTTCCGGGGCGAGTTTGTCCGGCATGGGATCGAACTCATAAACCTTCTGCAGCGACAGGAATCCGCCGATGGCCTTGGGCTCCTGCGTGTGGTTGGTGGACTGGTAATGGTCGAAGTAGCAGTATTTCGTCGGCGTCATCACGACATCGTGGCCGCTGGCCGCGGATTCCGCGCCGCCGCCGATCCAGTCCATCAGGCCGGCGCTGGGCGTCAGGCCGCCCTCGCGGATTTCGCTCCAGCCGATGATGCTTTTGCCGTTGGTGTTGACGATGGCCTCGATGCGTGCGGTGAAATAGGCCTGCAATTCCTTCTCATTCTTCAAACCTTTGGCCGCCATCAGCGCCTGGCAGGCCGCCGACTTGTGCCACACCCCCTTGGGAACCTCGTCGCCGCCGATGTGGATGAATTTTCCGGGAAAGAGCCCGGCCACTTCGTGCAGAATATTGGCGAGGAAAACATAGGTCGCCTCGTCACTCACGTTGAAGATGCCGTCATAGACGCCGCCGTCGCGGTCGGTGTTGAAAGTGCCGCCAGTGCAACTGTATTCCGGATACGCCGAGAGCGCGGCCAGCGAGTGGCCCGGCATCTCTATCTCCGGCACGATCGTGATGTGCCGCGCCGCCGCATAGGCGACCACTTCGCGGATCTCCTTCTGCGTATAAAAACCGCCGTAGCGACCCTTCGCATCGTAGGCGCTGGTGGATTTTGCATCGAGGCCGAAGCCGACGGCTTTGCGCCACCCGCCCACGGAGGCGAGCTTGGGATACTGTTTGATCTCGATGCGCCAGCCCTGGTCATCCACCAGATGCCAGTGGAACGTGTTCAGCTTGTACAACGCCAGCAGGTCGAGCACCTGCTTCACCTCCGGTACGGTGAAGAAATGGCGGCTGACATCCAGCATGAAGCCGCGCCAGACAAAGCGCGGGGAATCCGTGATCTCCGCGCACGGGGCGGTCCAAGGATGATGTTTGACCTTGCTCGCTGAAAAAATTTCCGGCGGCAGCAACTGAAGCAACGTCTGCGAACCGTAGAACAACCCGGCCGGCGTGGCCGCGGTGATGCCGACATAATTGATGTTCGCGGACAGCTTGTACCCTTCCGGACCGAGTTTCTCCTGGAGATTTGTGTCCAACAGGAAATCGATCTCGCTTTGGGCCGGCAGCGTGGCAACGGGCGACACCGGCAGCTTGTAGCCGGTGGATTTGCGGAGCGTTTCCGCCAGTAATTTGGCCTCCGCCTCACCGCCGGCAAAGCCAATCCGGGTCTTGGCCGTCAGCTCAAAGTCTCCCGGCAGGATCTTAACGGCCTGCGGCTGGGGAATGATGGAAACGGTGCCGGCGGCGTGCAGCAAGGTGCAGGTCGTGGCGATGAGCGTGGCGCAAAGAATTTTTTTCACGAGATTATTTTTCATTGATATCAGTGTTTGCCTTCGAAATGTTCCTCGATCTCTTCCAAGGTTTTGCCCTTCGTCTCCGGCAGGAAGAACGCGGCGGTGATAAAATAGACCACCGTGCAGCCGGCGAAGATGAAGAACATCGTGGAGTAGCCATATTGGCCGACGGTCGGCAGGAAAAACGCCGCGATGGTGGTGGAAACACAGTGATTGATGAGCAGCGCGACGCTCATGCCTTTGGAACGGATGCGCGTGGGCATCAGCTCGGACAGCGCCAGCCACACGCAGACACCCGGCCCCATGGCGAAGAACGCCATGAAGCAATATACCAAACCGGCGGTAAGCCAGCCGTTGTTCGTGGAAGGCACCGGCGTAATGATGGCATGCTCAATCTTCAGGGGTGCGGTGCGCGCGGCTTCGAGATTAGCGAATGGATTCTGGAAAAAGGCGGCGACCTTGGTGTCCGGCACGCAACTGGCACGGTCAATCGTAAGCTTTGCGCCCGGAACATCGGAGCGCACGACCTTGGTGGCGGCCTTGAAATCGCCGTAGGAGTAGATCACGACCAAGGTGCAGGGCTGATTTCCATCCTTCCACTCGGCTTGTAACAATTTTCTTATTGTCTCACCGTTGAATTCCACGGTGGCAGACTGTGACGACGGGTCCACCAGCGACTGCACCCCCGCCTTCGCATCCACGCGGCGCGATTCGGTCGCGTGAAAAACCATCCCGATGCATAGCAGCGAAATAATGACGCCACCGCTGCCCACGGACAGCAGAAATTTCCGGCCCTTGCGATCGACGAGGATCACCGCGACGATGGTCATCAGGAAATTGACCACCGTCTGGATGACCCCACCGAGGTGCGCCCAATAATCACTCAGGCCGGCCTGGATGAAAATGGTGGTGTTGTAGCCGATGATGGAATTGATGCCCGTGGCCTGGTTGCAGGCGAGAATGATGCAGGCGAGGATGAACGGGATGACGTATTTGCGCTGAAACAATGTTTCAGAATGCTTTCCGGCGGCGTTGCGTCCGGCTTTTTCGGTGGTAGCGACCTCCTCCATCTCCCGCAATTCGATCTCCGCCTGCGCCTCTGAGCGCGATCGTAGCAGCGCGGCGCGGGCAGCATCCTTGTTGCCGCGGCGGAAAAGCCAGCGGGGCGATTCGGAAACCATAAACGCACCGAGGACGAACAAAATTCCGGGAGGCAGAGATACCCAGAAAATGCCGCGCCAGGCGGCGTCCTTGAACGCGAACAGTTTTTGCGGGTCGGCGAGCTTGGTCATCTCGTCCACCCGTCCGCTCCAATAAAACCCGATAATCGCCGCGACAACAATGCCCAACGTAAGCATCCATTGAAAAATGCCCGTACCCTTGCCGCGCGAAGAGGCGGACAGACATTCGGCCAGATACAGCGGGATGCCGACGCCAATGAGCCCGCCGCTGATACCCTGCAACAAGCGTCCGAAAATCAACGCGCCATAGCTGTGCGACAAGGCGATGACCGGCACACTCACCACAAACAGGACGCCGCTGAATATCATCATCGGCTTGCGACCGATCAGGTCGGCCAACACGCCGGCGAAAAGGCTCGAGATGACGCTGCCGAGCAAAACGGCGGCGACGATGATGGAAATCTGATTCCCGGTCAGCCCCGAGGTCTCCTGCAAATACGGCAACGCGCCGGAGATGATGCCCACATCCACGCCAAAAAGCAGGCCGCCGAGGCCGGCGACGAGCAGCAGGAACCGGTTGTAGCCGGATTTGGCGGAGGCGCCGGGATCAGTGGGTGCAGGATTCATTTTGTGATTTCGTAACAATGATTTTAATGTGACCCAACCTGGCCTCATCCGCCGCCAGAGGCGCGTCCGCGCCTGTGTTCCTGTGCCTTGACGGGGAAAGCTTTACCCGTTCCGGGCCGGGAAAAAAGCCAAAAGTTGTCGCTTTTGTTTTGTTTTTGTAACAAGTAGCTTTTGGCCCAGAAATGAGCCTGCCGACGAATCCCGACTGGTGGCCCGCCCGCCAATTGCAGCGCCACCCCGTTAAAAAAGTGCTCGTCTGCGGCCGCCGCCTCAACCCGCCGCTGTTCAGCCACGTCGTCAATTTCCCGCGCCTGGAGATTCCCCTGCACGGGCAGTACCGCAACCAGATCGAGACCGGCGGCGCGATCGCGCACGTCGTGCTGCGGCCGGGCATGGCACTGTTCGCCGCGCCGAACTGCTGGAACCTGCCCGAGTGGCAGCCGGGTCTGGAATTGTTAAGCATCTTTTTTGGCAAATCACAACTGGGCGTCAGCCTGGTCTCCGCCCGGTCTAAAAATTATCCGCAGCTCGCGGCGAAAAAATATTCCGTCCCCCGCCCCATCGGCGGGCCGGTGCCGCACCTGCTCAACGCGCTGGACGAACTGCTGACTGAGGACGACCCCGGCCCCGCGCTCACCGACCTCACGGGCGCGCTCATCCACTGCGTGGAGAGCCTGCTGCGCCAGCCGGCCGCCCAGCCCGGCAGCCGCGCCCAGTCGCTGCTGGAGGATGTCCGCGTTTTTCTGCAAAGCCATTATCAATACGAGATCACCCGCGATTCCGTGGCGGAACAGTTCAACGTCACGCCGAACCACCTGTCGCGCCTGTTCCAGACGCACGGCCGCACGACCTTCAGCGGCTACCTTACGTCGGTCCGCATCGACCGCGCCAAGCACCTGTTGCATAACTACAATCTCAAGCTTGATGATATCGCCGCGCGCTGCGGTTACCACGACACGCCGTATTTCTGCCATGTCTTCAAAAAAATCACCAAGGCCACGCCGATGCAATTCCGGCTAAAAATCCGCCGCAGCAGCCAAGGCCTGACGGCTCCCGGGCCGGCGTAATCATGGCGTTGGCCGGAATTATCCACTGTCCGCCCGATTGGCCCATCCCTAAAACGGGGGAGTGAGCCAGCTCACGTCTTTCCGCCCGGCGCCACATGCCGCAACGGTTGCCCGGGCCGCGCACCGGTATCCGCGCTGTTCCTGATGACGGTCACGCCGTTCACCAGCACAAACGGAATGCCGACCGCGTAATGATGCGGGTCTTCATACGTCGCCGGTGAATCCACTTTTGCCGGGTCAAAGATGGTGATGTCCGCCACCCAGCCGGCACGCAACTGGCCGCGGTCGGATAATTGAAATGTGTTCGCCGGCAGGCTGGTCATCTTGCGGACGGCATCCTCCAGCCGGAGCACTTTCAGTTCGCGGACGTAATGGCCGAGGATGCGGGCGTTGCTGCCGTACCCGCGCGGATGCGGCATGCCCTTGCCGAATTCACGGATGCCGCTGTCGCTGATGATCATGGTATTGGGATGGCGCATGAAAATCTGGAGGTCGTCCTCGTTCATGCCGTGGAACACGCCCTGGCCGCTGCCGTTGTGCTCGATGTCCAAAATCGTTTCGATCTGCGCATCCAGCGAATCCGAGCCGTGGAGTTTCTGCGCGGCAGCCACGATGCTGAGACCATCAAGCGAGGGATCGTGCGGGTAATGGGCGATGACCGCGTAGGCGTAATTGGTGCCGCCGCGATCGTGGACTTTCTCTTTCATCTCCGCGACCAGCTTCGCCTTTTCCGCCGGGTCGGCGAGCAGCGTTTCAAACTTCTTTTTGCCGCCGTCAAAAGCACGGTCGGGGATCAGTTGCGAGAGCGTCGTGCTGGAGGCCGTGTAGGGATATTGGTCCTGCGTGATGTCGAGGCCCTCGGCGCGGGCCGATTCGATGCGGCCAAGAATCCGGTCCGCCTGCCCCCAGGCGCGATCGCCGGTCAGTTTGATGTGCGAGATTTCGGCGCGCACATGGGCGGTGCGGGCGACGTTGAAAACCTCGTTGAGCGCGGAATCGATCTGCCAGTCCTCATGCCGCATGTGGCTCGTATAGATGCCGTCGAACGGGGCGATTTCCTTGGCGAGTTCCACGATCTCATCCGAGCTGGAGAAAGTCCCCGGCCGGTAGATCAATCCCGTCGAAAGACCGACCGCCCCGTCCGCCATGGCCTGATGGACGATGGCCTTCATCTTTTCCCGTTCCGCCAGCGTCGGCTCGCGGTCAAAGCTGCCGCCCATGGCTTTCTCGCGGACGGAATTGTGGCCGACGAGCGAGGCGACGTTGAGGGCGACGTGCTTCTGTTCGATGCCGGCGAACAGCTTGCTGATGTCCAGCGCCGAATCACCGCAGTTGCCGACGACGATGCTGGTGACGCCCATCCGCAGAAAATTTTCCGCGGCCGGAAAATTGGCGACATCATCCGCGTGCGTATGGACATCGATGAACCCGGGGGCGACAACCAGGCCGGTGGCATCAATCTCCTCCTTCGCGGCGCCCCCGATCCTGCCGATGGCGGCGATGCGCCCGTCCTTGACGGCGACATCGGCGTGGTAGCCGGGATTGCCCGAGCCGTCCACGATGAGACCATGCCGGATGATGACATCGTAATTTTGCGCCCTCGAAACCAAGGGCAACACCAGCAGCAACAGGAGCCGTGCAATAATTTTCATGAGTTCAGATCAGGGTCCGACGCGCGCGCGGAAAAATTGTTGCGGCGCGTTGGTGACGGAACCGGCGGTGAAGCCAAACACACCGCTCGCGCTGGTCAGGTTCGTAAGGTCGGTCCAGCTCGTCAGGTTTGTGGAAACTTCAATCGTATAAGTCCAATAAGCATCGCCAGTAAAATTGACCTGCACGGCGCCGCCGCCGTCAACGGTGACGGACATGAATTGCGCGGCGGACGGCGGGACCAGCGCGAGCAGTGCATTGGTGCTGGTGATTCCGCCGGCAATATTGGTGGCGATGACGGAATAGTTGCCGGTGTTCGTGGCGGCGACGAACGCGATCGGATAGCTGGCATTGGTCGCACCGGGGATGTTCGTGCCATTCAGCCGCCATATATAAGTCGCCGCCGGCAGGCCGGTGGCGGCGGCGGTGAAAGTCACGTTGGTCCCGAGCCGCACCGTCTTGGCCATGGGCTGCAACGTGAAGGCCGGGATGAGGGCGGGCGATTCCACACGCACGTTGTCCACGAGGCCAAAGTTGATCACGTTGTTCGAGGAGAGCGATGCGAACGGATCCCAGAAGCCGACAAAAACGTTGCTCGCGGTGTACGTGGCATTGGAGATGGTGACGAAGCGGACGCCATCCACCACCCAATCCACCGTACTGCCGCGTTTGGAGACGATGACATCATGCCAGGCCAGGCCAAAGGTACCGATGCTCAGGTTGCCGGTCTGCTGGGGATAATTTGCCTGCTGCAAGGCGGGCGCGGCCTTGCCGGCGGGGAACGTGGTCGTGTAGTAGGCGTTACCGTTGCCGCGCGCGGTGACATCCGTCCCCGCCCAATAATCGCCGGTGGCGACAGGTTGCACGGTGGGGCCGATGTAGGCATTGACGTCGGCGGTGATAGTGGCGGTGTCGCCGGAGCCGCCATCGCCGTTGATGGAAAAATAATAGCCGTCGGCGGAAGCGTTGCCGGTCCATTCCGGGCGGGTGCCGCTGGTGCCGAGGCCGCCGGTGAGGAATTCCGTGGAGCCCGCGCCGCCGCCGGGGAACGGGCCGTTCACGTTGATCCACGCATCGAAGCGCACGCGGTAATCGCCGCTGAAACTTTGATTGGTCGGCGACAGTGAAAGCGCGGCGACAACGCCATTGGCGAGGTTCGCCTTCATCTGCACGCCGCGCGTGGTGCCGCCGGTGGAGTGCGGCGCGGACGGGATGCCCAGCGTCGAGTAATCAAAATTAAACGTCACGGCGGTGTCGCTGGAACTCGTGTTCAGCGTCCAGTTCGTGGCCGTATTCACATCAAAGTTGTCGAAGAAAACCGTGGTCTGCAATGGATAGACCAGGACGGACACGACGCTGCTCGTGGCGCTGCTGCTGGCGTTGGTGATGATGAGCGAGTAATTTCCCGCATTGGTCAACTGCACGTTGGCGAGATGGTAGAAGCTGGCGTTGGCCCCGGAAATCTTGGCACCGTTCAAGTACCACTGATAACTCAGCGGCAAACCGGTGACCACGCCGGTGACATTCAGGCTGCCGCCCAGATCCACGCCGCGGTTTAGCCGTGGCGAGAGCGTGACGGTCAGCGGCGGTGGATTTGTGCCGATGACCAGGTTGGTGACCAGCGAGGTGAGGTCACCGTTATAGACATCCACATCGCCACCGCCGGAAATGGTGATGCCCGGAACGACGGTGGTCCAACTGTATTGCCAGGCCGTCCAAACACCGGTGCCCCAAATCTCATCGCTGGCGGCGTGACACACGGTGTTGGACCAAGGCGAGCTGATCTGGGGATCATTGCCGCTGGGATTGGCGATCCACGGGATCCACTGCGCATCCGTCGCATCGAGGTTGCCCGCCCCGCAGGTGGAGGTATAGATGACCGGCTTGACCGTGATGCCCACCGCCGCCGCCTTGCTCACGATATCGTTGCACCATTGATTGGCCCAATCAGCATAGCTGGTGGCGCCGACCACACCGCTAAAGGTTTCAAAATCGAGCACCGGCTGCATGGTCAGGCCGTCCTGCTTGATGTAAGGCCCGGCGACGCTCCAGAAAAAATCAGCCTCCGTGGCCGGGCTGTTCACCTCGGGGTGGGCGAAATGATACGCGCCAATATAAACACCCGCCGCCTTGGCGTTGGTCATGTTGTAGGAGAAAGTATCGTCGATGGTGGAGGCGTATTCGGTGGCCTTGGCCCACGCGAAGCTGATGTTGCCGGAACTTTTAACGGTCGGCCAGTCGATGGTCCCATCATAATGGGAAACATCCACGCCCAACGGCTTTTGGGCGGATGCCGGCAGCGCGACCAGCGCGAAGCCAAGGCAGGCCAGCAGGAACGCGCCACGCCGGAACACTCCGGTGACATTTCCCCGGGCAAACATTTTTCGCGCGACGGGTATCACGGTTGGGTACGGCTTTAATTTATCACATCGGCAGCCCGTGCGCCTCGGCCACGGCCTTGTAGGTGACCTTGCCATTGCGGACGTTGATGCCGCCGATGAGCGCGGGATTCTTCTGGCAGGCCTCGTCCACGCCGAGGTCGGCGAGGGTTTCGAGATAGCGGTAGGTGACATTGGTCAACGCCTGCGTGGCGGTGCGCGCATACGCGCCGGGCATGTTGGCGACGCAGTAATGCGTCACGCCTTCTTCCACATACACCGGATTATGATGCGTGGTGGCGCGGGAAGTTTCCGCACAGCCGCCCTGGTCGATGGCGATGTCCACCAGCACGCTGCCCTTCCGCATCCGGCTCAACATCTCGCGCGAGATCAGTTTCGGCGCCTTCGCCCCCGGCACCAGCACCGCGCCGATGAGCAGGTCCACCGTCGGCAACAGGTCGGACAGATGCGCCTCGCTCGAGAACAACGTATGCGCCGTATGCAGCGTGATGTCGAGAAAGCGCATGCGTTCCAGGTCCACTTCCAGAATTGTCACGTCCGCGCCCAACCCCTGCGCCATGCGCGCGGCATTGACGCCCGCCGCGCCGCCGCCGAGCACCACGACCTTGCCCGGCAACACGCCGGGTACGCCGCCCAGCAACGTGCCGCTCCCGCCAAAATGTTTCGCCAGAAAATAACCGCCCACCAGCACGCTCATGCGCCCCGCGATCTCGCTCATCGGTTCCAGCAACGGCAGCCGGCGGTTCACCTCGATCGTTTCATACGCGATGCACGTGGCGCCGGATTTCATGAGCGCCTCGGTGAGCGGCTTGCTGGCCGCGAGGTGCAGGTAGGTGAAGAGGATCTGGCCCGGCCGCAGCAACGGCAGTTCGACCGACAGCGGCTCCTTGACCTTGATGATCAATTCCGCCTTGGCAAAGACATCCTCGTGCGTTCCCACCAATTTTGCGCCGGCGGCCTGGTACTCGGAATCGGGATACCCCGCCCCGACGCCCGCGCCGGTCTCGACGATCACGACATGACCGCGCTTGATGAGTTGATACGCGCCGCTGGGCAGCAAGGCCACGCGGTATTCCTGTTCCTTGATCTCTTTCGGTACGCCAATGATCATAAAAAAATAACAAGCTCCGCTCGCAGCGGTGGTGATGATTTCTTCGCACGCTTCCTTTTACTCGTGCCTTGGCGCCACGCTATCACAGCGATGGCGGGTGTCAATCCGCACCTTGCGCCGCCAACATTGGCCCGGATCCGCGGCCATGTGCGCGAGAACCTTCAATTCATTGATCGCAAGAAATTGTTTGGCATTCATTGTTAATCGTTTGTTATTCATTGTTTTTGAAATCCAATTTTCCGGTTGGATCTGGCCGGATTCATTGGGGTGTTTTGAGGCTTTTCACGCCGTGCGTCTGGTGGCCATACGCAAGCACTTCATCCATACGCACGATTCGTGACGGCGCAGGTATTTTGGCTTTGGAACTGCTTTTCAACGGGATATGCATTCTCACGGGTGCATATTGCCGCTCCCGTGTCCAAATTTGAGAGTGGCTAATCAGATTCAGGACGGAAACCCGGAAAACCCGGTTGCAGGTCAGCACCATCTGTTTTATCTGTTTTGACCTGCGCGCCGGGCGCAATGAACTTATGAACTTTGCCTATTTGACAGCCGGCCTCATTCCCGGTGCCCTGCAACTGGCCGTGGCGGCGAACGCCCTGCGGCTGAACCGCCGCTTTGGGGCGGGCCGTGTCGGCTGGTCCATCTTCTGTGCGTTCCTCCTGCTCGCCGCCACCCACGGAGTCCAGTCCATCCTGCCGCTCAGCGAACCCGCCTGGTCCGGTTCCCGGCTGCAAGTCCTGTACGCGCTCGTCTCGCTGCTGATCCTGGCCGGCATGATGCATCTCGAGGCCCTCCTCACGCAGCGTATGCGGACGGATGCGGCGCTGCAGGTCCCGCGTTTGGATCTGGCGGCCGCCGTGGAAAAACAGACCGCCCAGCTCACGCGGACCATTGAGGCGTTGCAGGCCCAGGTCGAGGTGCACCAGCGGCTTGAAGCCCAGTTCGTGGAGGCGCAGAAATTGACCATCCTCGGCCAGCTCGTCGGCGGCATCACCAAAGACCTCAACGGCGCCCTCAAAAAAATCTCGACCTCAGCCGAAGTGATGCTCGCCGGGACCGGCGGCGTCACTCCCTTGGCCAGCAAACATTCTACGGAGATCGTGCTGGCGGTGGAACGCGCGTCGCTCCTGACCACCCAGCTCATGGTTTTTGGCCCCGGCCCGGCCGCACAGACCGTCACCCTGCTGGATTTGAACAGCATCGTGGGCGGCATGTACAACTTGCTGCGCCGCCAGACGGGCGCGCGCGTGGAACTCGATTTCATTCCCAACAAGGACCTGGGCCGCATCAAGGCCGCGCCCGCCGGCGTTGCGCAAGTCCTGATGAACCTCGTTTCCAACGCCGTTGACGCCATGCCCAATGGCGGCCTGCTCACCCTTTCCTTGGACACCGCCACCGTCGCCGGCGATTCCCGGACGGCCGGCAAAAGCTACGTCGTCCTTTCCGTCAAAGACACCGGCACCGGCATGACCCCCGCGGTCAAGGCCCGCCTCTTCGAACCCGCCTTCACCACCAAGCCCAAGGGCAAGGGCCTGGGCCTGGTCGTCTGCTGGACCGTTCTGAAGCAGATCGGCGGTCACATCGAGGTGTCGACTGAATTGGGCAAGGGCACCGTGTTCAAAGTGTTCTTCCCGCTGGCCGACGCCGCGGCCGACCAACCCGAAGCCCCCGCTCAAAGCGAGGCCCTCCCGCGCGGCACCGAAACCGTGCTCCTGGTGGAAGACGACGCGTCGGTGCGGCAGCTCGCCAAACGTTCGTTGGAAACCCAGGGCTACACCGTGCTGGTCGCCGTGGATGGCCAGGAAGGTCTGAAAGTTGCCCGCGAACATGCCGGGTGCATCCATCTCGTGGTGGCCGACGTCGTCATGCCGCAGATGGATGGCCGGGCCATGGCCGACTGGCTGAAAACCGTCCTGCCGGACGTCAAGGTTCTCTTCACTTCCGGCTACGTGGTGCCGGATCCGGCGGGCGACAGCCTCTTTGATTCCGGATCCGGCTTCCTGCCCAAACCCTTTAACACCGCCGCCCTGGTCCATAAAGTCAGGGAAGTCATTGATCGGACCCATTGAGCGGCCCGATTTTTTGTGCGAAAGCAAGGCGGGCAGTCCCAGTATTTATATTTATCCTGACACTATCCAAGCTTCGTCCATTACATCACTTACAAGGCACGCAAGCCAGCCCAGCAGTATGGCGAAAGGTGTAAATGGCGGTGACCCCTTTACGACGACAGCTACGGCATGCGCCGCACGGAAGTGCTGTGCGCCAACTGCGGCAGCCATCTTGGCCACGTCTTCGACGACGGCCCCGGCCCCAAAGGCCTCCGCTACTGCATCAACTCCGCATCCATCGATTTCGCGGATACCAATGCACCCGCGGCCAAAATCCCGGAGAAAAAATAATTTCTGGCGGCCCGCCGGGAACGCTAACATCAGGGCATGATTCGTAATGTCAGGTCTTTGTTGGCGATCGCCCTGTTTGTAGGTATGACGGGAGGCTTGGGCCTGGCCAAAGCCCCGGTGGACTACGCCAATCCGCTGGTCGGCACGGCCTCCTTGGACGATCCCAAACTCCTGGGCAACGCCCCGCCGCCCGGTGAGGAGGCTTACACCGGTTTCACTTTTCCCGGACCAACCCTTCCGCATCGCGACTGCATCCTCGGCCCGATCAACAAGGACCTGACGGAAGCCGCCGGCAACCACGGCATCATTTTTCCCTACGTCCATTCGCGCCGCACGATGATCGGCTTTTCCTCGCCCATGCCCGGCCTGACCATCATGCCCGTGGTCGGCGACTGGAATGTGCCGCCCGACCGCAGCTACGCCTCCCCTTACGACAAGGCTTCCGAGAAGGCGTCGCCCGGTTATTACTCCGTGTTGTTCCCCGACAGCGGCATCCTTACCGAATTGACCACGACCGAGCGCACCGGATTTTATCGGTTCACATTCCCAAAGACTGACCGGGGCACGGTGCTGATCGACCTGGGCGCCGGTGACAACAGCATTGAGATTGTCGGCGACCACACCATCCGCGGCCACAGCCAGGGCATGCGGGGCGGACGCAGCTTTGTGGCGGAATTTTCCAAGCCGTTCACGCGTTTCGGGACGTTCCACCAAAACCCGCCGCGCCTGGAAGGCAACCGCGTCCGCCGCGATGACGCCATCTGGGCCGATGCGCGGGCCGGTAACGGCAGCTACGCCGGGGCTTATGTGGATTTTTCCACCGCGGCGGGTGAACAGATCCTCGTCCGCATCACCACCGGCCGCGGCTATGATGCTGCGCAACAACTGCTGGATGGCGAATCCAAGGATTTCGATGCCGTTCAAAAAAGCGCCCGGCAGGCATGGAGCGAAAAGCTGGACCTGATCGAAGTCACCGGCGGCACGGAACACCAGCGGGAGCTGTTCTACTCCACGTTGTACAACTCGCTGCTGACGCCCCGGTTGATCACCAAAAAGGGCGCGCCGTTGCGCGGCCGCAATGTCGACGGCCAGGTTGCCGAATACGATCGCTACAGCCCCATCGCCTTCTGGGATACCGGCCGCAACCAGATCGTGCTGCTCACGCTGCTGGAACCCGACGTCAAGACCAACATCCTCCGCACACATCTGGAGATGGCCCGCGAATCCGGCTGGATGCACACCTCCTTCTACGGCGACCATGCGGTGTTCATGTATCTTGGCGACTGGGAACGCGGCCTGCCATTTGACTACGCCTCCGTCTACGAGTATCTCCGCAAAAATGCCATGGACCCCGCCGGCCCGCGCGGCGACCTGGCCGAATACCTGAAGCGCGGCTGGGTGCATGAGGATTTTCAAGAACATCCCAGTCCGCCCAATGCCGATGGGCATGCCGGCGTGGACAAAACATTGGAATACAGCTGGGACGATTACGCGCTCGCGCAATTCGCCAAAAAACTCGGCAAAGATGACGATTATAAAATGTTCCTGGCCCGCGCGCACAACTACACCAACGTGTTCGATGCCGCGACCGGTTTCATGCGCGGCCGGGCGGATGATGGTTCCTGGATTTCGCCGTATGACCCGTTTGAACCGTACTACAATTACATGACGAAGGAGTCCTCCGGCTGGCAAAACTTCTGGCTCGTGCCGCACGATGTTCAAGGCCTGATCAATCTGCTTGGTGGCCGCGACGAATTCCTCGCCAAGCTCGACACCTTTTTCAACACGCCCTACCACCCCAAAGGCATCGCCCGCGACGTCACCGGCATGGTCGGCCTCTACTGCCAGGGCAACCAGCCGGACCAGCAGGTGCCATATTACTACGACTACGCGGGCCAGCCGTGGAAGACCCAGGAAATCGTCCGCAAGATTCTAAACCTCATGTACGGTAGCGATAAATTCGGCCTCGCCTACCCCGGCATGGACGACCAGGGTTCGACTTCCTCGTGGTATGTGTTCGGCGCGATGGGATTCTACACCGTTGATCCTTCCAGCCCGGATTACATCATCGGTTCGCCGCTTTTTGACAAGGTCGTCATGCACATGGGCAACGGCAAAGACCTGGTCATCGAGGCGAAAAATAATTCTGACAAGAACCCCTACATCCAGTCCGCCACCTTGAACGGCCGGCCGTGGAACAAACCCTGGTTCAGCCACGCCGACATCGCCGACGGCGGGAAATTTGTGTTCACCATGGGCCCGAAGCCGAACCAAAGCTGGGGCAGCGCAACGGACGCCGCGCCGCCCTCCATGAGCCGCTAAACACATCGCGCCGCGAGCTTACCCCCGCTTCGCATTGGCCGCCGCGCGGAAGATTCGCAGCCGTCCGCAATCAATATTCCCGCCCAGCGACCCCTTTACGGGCAACGAGGGTGGAGGATTGAAGATGGATGGGGCGGAACTGGCGACTAGAAAGTCGCCTGAACCGGCAGGTTGGAAAACCTGCCCTACATGTACCGGCTCGGAGGGAGTCTCGCCCCATTTCATTTTCTAAACCCTTCAAAACCCCAATGTTTTGGTGATTCAACCCAAAAAACGACCGAGATTGAATGTTGTAAATTGCTGGTTATAAAAAGTTAGTGAAAGCGTTTTTGATTTTTTGGCCGGGCGCGCATTCCCACTCCTGAAAAATGAAAATAAATGGCATAAAACTGCATTCTACATTCCCGGGAGAAATTCAGATTTTGGGGAGGTGTGATAGCGTGGGCGAATGCAGAATGAAAAAGCCGATGATCGGCAGCACAGAATGAAGAATGGGGCGGCGCGGGTGACCGCCAATGTCTAATGACTAA
>DATHQS010000157.1:0-12724 GCA_035482455.1 Candidatus Acidiferrales bacterium
GGCCGCAATTCGGGAACAGGATTTTGACCAGCATGGGCTGGCCGACGGCCAATACCAGCAACGTCAAACCGCCACCCAGCCAGATGATCGCGGATTTTGGCGGCAGTTGCCATTTGCGACCGGCATACCACCAAGCAATCACGCAGCCAGCATAAAATTCCAGGATGTAGGGACTGAATAGAAAATCAAAGGGATAGCCAGCCGGGGCAAGGGCGGGCAGCAACAGCAACAAACAGGCGGCGGCATGGAGCAAAAAAAACGGGAGCAGCGAACGCCCGAATAGAATGGCCAGCAGAAACAGGGAGTAAAAAAACACCTCATAACTCAGCGTCCATGAAACGGAGATGAAAGGGCTCTTGGTCTGCGGCAACAACAACGTGGAGAAGACCACGTCGGAAAAATTGTTCTTTTCGGCCGGGATGCCCCGGCCGCCCAGTCCCAGAAAAATCAATTTCACCGCCGTAATGACCAACAAAAGCGGATAGACCCGAATCAGCCGCCGGTAATAATAAAAGGGCGCCATGGCAGGCACCCCGATGAAGGGGCGATTGGTGTAAAAAATAATGAAACCACTGAGGACAAAGAAAAAATCAACCCCGTGCGCACCCTGAAAAATGAAAGGATGCAGGACCGGCAGTTGATACGGAAATCCGACGAACTCCGTGTGGCAGAGCAGAACCATGATCGCCGCCAGTCCCCGGCCGGCTTGCAGCGTATTAATCTTCCCGTTCATGTCCCACAAGAAGATGATTCATTTCGCTCCGGGTGGACGCCCCCCCGGCTTATTTCACCAGGGCAGTCCGGTTACCAGACTCATCCGGGTCGCCCGGCATTCCGGCTCGCATCAGTCCGCGCGCGGCCATCGGTACCAGCCCGGAAAACCAATCAGGGCTTTTTGGTTTCTTTGATCTTGGCGAGCAACTCATCGCGCTCGGTCGTGTCGCCGGTGCCGCAATGGCTGCCGACGTGCGCCTCGTGATTGTGGGCGGCTTCTTCCTTGCGGGAGAAGGCGGCTTGCGCGCCGTTCATGGCGGCACGGGGAGAGTTCAAGATGGCCTTGGCCTCGGCCAGATGGCCTTTGCCGATGGTGACGCCGTTGAAAGCGGTCTTGACCAGTTCCGGCGAGGCCGGATAGGGCTTGGGCTTGGAGCCGAAGTTGTAGGCGAAATTCTTCCAGTTATCGCCGCGCTGATAGTTCGTGCCGAGCGCGCCGCTGGGGTCGTAGCCGCAATGCACCATGCAGTTTTCGCAACGCGGATCGCGGGCGACGCCGTTCACGACGCCGTATTTGTCCCAGGTCACCTTCGTGAGCATTTCCGTGTAGCCATCGTAATGGCCATCGGTCATGAGGTAGCACGGGGCTTTCCAACCCTTGACGTTATAGGTAGGGATGGCCCACGCGGTGCAGGTGAGCTCGCGTTTGCCAGCGAGGAATTCCTGGTAGACCGGGGTGCCGAAGATGGTGAACATCTTGCCCCATTCCTCGATCTTGGCGAATTTCTGCCGCGTCATCTTGCGCGTGAGGAAGAAATCCTCCGGCTGTTTGCCGAGGCGGGAGACCATGTCCTTCTTGGCGGCATCGTATTCGTAGCCGGGCGAAATCGTGTGGCCATCGACGTCCAGCGAGCTCAAGTACTTGAACATGTCCTCGAGTTCCTTGACGTCGGTTTCCTTGTAGACGGTCGTGTTGGTGGCGACCTGATAACCGCAAATCTTCGCCATCTTGATGGCTTCGACGCATTCCTTGAAGACGCCTTCGCGCTCGACGATGAGGTCGTGCGTGAATTCCAAACCGTCCACGTGGACGTTCCAGTACATCCATTTCGTGGGGCGGATGACGACTTTCTTTTTAGCCGCCTCGTTGGCGTTGCGGATGGCATCGGCCTCCTTTTCGGTGACCAATTTTTCCGCGACGAGCTGCTTGAGCTTGGACTCGACCTCGGGGGTGTAGATGGCGGCGAGGTAATCGCGCATTTTTTTGCGCATGAAGACGCCGTTGGTGCAGACATAGATGACGCGGCCCTGTTCGAGCAGGCCGGCGATGAGTTCCTCGATCTTGGGGTAGATGAGGGGTTCGCCGCCACAGATGGAGACCATGGGGGCGTCACACTCCACGGCGACCGCGAGGCATTTCTCGAGCGGCACCATGTCCTTGAGGTTGGTGGAATATTCGCGGATGCGGCCGCACCCGGTGCAGGTGAGGTTGCAGGTGTGCAGCGGTTCGAGCTGCAGCACCATGGCGAATTTCGGGGTCTTGCGGACCTTATGTTTGACGATATGGCTGGCGATTTTCATCGTCAGCGCCAATGGGAAGCGCATAGTAAATTTTAACGGACGGAGGCGATTTCGGTTGAATTATCAAGCAGCACAACGGGCAGGCTGTTGGTGGAAGGCGGGCAGGCCTTCAACAATCCCGGCAGGAAGAAGCTCGCCGGTGAAATGGACTGGCTGGCATTGATGCCGCCGCAGCCCGCGCCCAAAAGCGCGGTTGCCGTCAGCATGGCCATTAATTTCCAACTTAATCTCACTAGCGCAGTATAAATCACTTCGTCACGATGGCAACTTCAAATTGCCTAAAACATGCCATGGATGAGCGGGCTTGAACACCCTCAGCACCAGCGCTGAGGCATTAAAATTCAATGGCTGGAGGCGATGGCGGTGGAATTTTCAAACTGGACCACCGGCAGGCTGTTGGTGGCAGGCGGATTGGCCTTGAGCAGCAAAAAATCGAGCGGTGAAAAGGAACGGCTGGCGCTGAAACCACCGCAGCCGGCGCCCAGGAGCGCGACCGCCGCCAGCATGGCCATTAATTTCCAACTTAATCTCACTTGCGCAGTATAAATCACTTCGTCACGATGGCAACTTCAAGTTGCCTAAAACATGCCCCGCCTAACCAATCACCTGGTAAAATCACTGCTGTTTGCGCTGGCCTGCGCGGCCGCAATATCGACATTTGCCGCGCCGGACACCAACAGCGTCTTCAGCAAGCGGGCGGAAGCTGAATTTCAGCGCACAAAACAGCTGTATTGGACGAATGCGAACAACCCGAGCAATGCGTGGGTGTTTGCCAGCGCGTGTTACGACCTGACCGAATTCGCCCCGACGGAGGCGCGGCGGGGTGAGATCGCCAAGCTGGGCATCGCGGCGTGCCAGCAACTGGTCACCCGCGAACCGAAGTCCGCTGCGGGGCATTATTACCTAGGCATGAATTACGGCGAACTGGCCGAGGCCGAGGCGCCCTCCCTCGCCGCTTACCGGCTGGTGCATGAGGTGGAGCGGGAGTTCAAGACGGCGCAGGCGCTCGATGAAAAGGTGGATTTTGCCGGTCCGGCCCGCTGCCTGGGATTGCTTTACCGGGACGCCCCGGGCTGGCCGTTGAGCATCGGCAACAAATGGAAGGCGCGCGAACAGCTGGAACGCGCCGACAAGCTCGCACCGGGGTACCCGGAAAACCAATTAAACCTCGCGGAATCGTTCCTGCAATGGCGGGACAGCGAGGAGGCGGAGAAAAGCCTGAAAAAGCTGGAAACGACGTGGCATAGCGCCCAAACGAACCTGACGGGGGCGGCCTGGGAAAAAAGCTGGCGCGACTGGGCCGTCCGGCGGGCGGGAGCCAAGGCGGAGTTCCAGAAGCTGTTCAAGCGTGTTCCCGGAACGTAACATTTTTAATCTAGTGCAAATTTGAACGGATGAACTAGACTATTGCTCGAAGTCAGACAAACCAGCATGGCAAAAAAACTCATCGCAGCCCTGACGGACTCCACCGTGTTCCTGCGCGAGTGGATGGTCAATCCCCAGCGGACGGGCTCGGTGGCGCCAAGTTCCCCCAAACTGGGCGCGGCCATGGCGCGCTGGCTGCCGCGGGACCCGGAAAGTTTCGTGCTGGAACTCGGCCCCGGCACGGGAGCCGTGACGGAGGCGCTCATCAAACGCGGCCTGCGCGAGGACCGGCTGATCGCCATCGAACACAACGCGAGCCTGGCCAAACATCTGCGAAAACGTTTTCCGAAGGCCCACATCATCACCGGCGATGCCTGGGAACTGGACCGGCTGATGGCGGAATTGACGCAGCCGGTGGCTTCCGTGGGCGCGGTGATCTCCAGCCTGCCGCTGTTAAATTTCCCGCAGGAAAAGGCCGAGGAACTGGTCGGAAAAATTCGTGCCGTGCTGGATCCCCGCGGCCGGTATGTGCAATATACCTACCGGATCGGAAAAGACCGCACGCGCGGCACCGACGAGTTCCGGATGATCGCCTCGCAGATCGTGTGGCTGAATTTTCCACCGGCGCGGGTGAGCGTGTTTCAGAAGTAGGCCAGCGGCGGCGTCAGGGTTTCTCGGGCACTTCAATCAGGTCACCGTCCTGCAGCCAAAATGCATCATCGTGCTGGGAAAGGTCCACGGTATAAATGACGGGCCGGGCAGATTTGCCGGTTTTACGGGTGATTTTCACCCGCGATAAATCCGACGAGGTGCGCAAAATCGACCGGGCTTCGGTCTTGTTCAGGGCCTCGCTCAAGAAACCTTCCCTCCATGAACTCACCTTGAAAGACGTCGAATCACCGCCCACGACCAGTTGGACGGACTTTTGGAGGCATTGGGCAGAAGCCTGGTAAGGGTTGTGGATCACAGCTGATCCAGTTTGCACCGCCTGCAATCTTTCAGCAAAGGATGCAGACCGCCCTTCCATTTCCCGCACCGGGTCCGGCATGTCGGCATTCAAGGCATGGATACTTTCAGGGATTTCAATCACGTCACCAAATTCCACCGGCACATCCTGGGCGCAATCCACCACGTTGCTGTGATTGAGCAGGCTGACCTTGATTTCCTGTTCCTTGTCGCCGATTTTTTGGCCGGGCCGGCGGATGAGGATCCGTCCCAGATCCGGAAATGGCAACGCCTGATAGGCTGGCTGGTAGGCTTGCCCGGGTAGGACACCCTGCGATTGACTGTAAAACCGCATAACCGTTTCGAGCAATGTGAACTGGTTGGTCAGCATTGCGGCCACATGAAAAACCTCCAGTGGCTGCGCCAGCCCCTGTCGGGTAATACGGATACGGGTGAAATCCGGCAGATTGTCCAGCGCGCCGTGCTGGCGGAGCAGGCCGACAATTTTACCGGCGGCGGCGGCATCAATTTGACCCTCATTTCGTCCAAGCTTTTGTTTGACCGTGTCCAATGGCGTATAGCCAATGTGATTTTGCACGTTCGGATCGGCTCCCTGATCCAGCAGCGATCCGACGATTTTGACATCCTGAACCGACAATTGCCCCTTCAAAAAACTTACCGACCAATGCAAAGGCTGGTTGCCGGCCGCGTCCTTTGCTTTTGGGTCCGCACCGTGTTTCAACAATATATTCACGGTGTCGGCCTGGCCCTGCCAGACGGCAGCAGCCAGCGGTGTCCAATTTGGCCGGTCACCATTGATATTGACGGTCTTGTCATGTGATTCAATATTTGCCCCCCCCGCCAGCAAGCTTTCCAAAATATTTATGTTCGTGTCTGACAGCGCGGTGAACAACAATGGCCGTCCGTTGATTTGTGAACCGTCCGGGTCGGCCTTGTATTTCAAAAGCAATTGCACCATCGGATGTTGGCCTTTTGAAATTGCGAGAAACAACGGTGTAACGGGGGGATAACTACCGCCTGATGTTTCCACGGCTCCTTTTGCATTTGGATCCGCCCCGGCTTGCAAAAGCATTTCGGCAGACACCAAATCTGTTTTGTTTACGGCCGACACCAACGGAGAGGCGATTTTGTCGCCGTTGGGGTCAGCCTTGGCGGACAGCAGCAGCTTCACAACTTCTGCACCGTCTCTTTCAGCCGCGTAGCTCAACGGAGTACGTCCATCGGAGTCCACGGTGTTCGGATTTGTCCCGGCGTCCAACAACGCTTTAAACAGTTCAGGTGAAGTTTTGATGGCATAGTTCAGCGCCGTCCGGCCTTTGTCGTCCCGGACATTCGCGTCAGCACCGGCGGCGAGCAAACTCTGGATGATTTTTAACTGGCCGCCCTGCACGGCGGCGAACAGCGGCGGCGTTCCGTTGTTATCCCGGGCATTGGCATCGGCCTTGTTCGCGAGCAATGCTGCGACTACGGAGGGATATTTCAATTCCGCAGCCGAGTGTAGCGAAGTCTTTCCCTGGGAATCTTTGGCATTCACATCCGCGCCCCGGCCGAGGAGCAGTTCCACCATCGCCCGGTTGCCGACAATCGCCGCCATGTTCAACGGCGGGATTCGACCCGCATTCACATCCGCGCCGTGGTCCATCAGATACGTCGCCACCCTGAGCCAACCTTTGGCTGCGGCCTCGGTCAGCGGCGTGAAACCGCGATCACCCGGCGCATTTATCAAATCCGGGCTGTTCTGAATCATTTGTTTGATGCGGGTGATTTCCTGGTCCTCCTCCGAACTTGCGGGCACGGATAAATCCACCAAGTCCGCCCTTTTGGCGGATGGCGGGGAAATCTCCGCGCGCAATTTCAAGCCCTGCATCATGCCAGCAATCGTTTCGGCGATCTGCTGGTCCAACTCCTTGAGTTCCGTGTCCATGCGGGCAACCTGGATACTTTCCGGGGTATAATCCTCCAACAATTTGGTCCGCTGAATTTTGGCCTCCCGCCGTTCCCTGATGAGCGCATCCAACGTGGAGTTGGGCATGAGCGTGGGCAAAAGTTTTTCCAATTCATCGCGGCTTTTTCCCTCCAGCTTCCTGAGCAACTGCGTGTCGGCATTTTCCACGACCGGTACCGGGGCGGCGGCATCAGTCTTGCCCATGCCCATACCGGTGAGGTCCTGCTGGCTCAGGGTGGCGAGGGTTGACTGGTCGGAAAAATCGCGGAGGATGCGCTGGTATTGGGCGGCGGCCTCGTTGGTGCGGCCCTGGGCGCGGTAGCATTCGCCGAGGCGGAAGACGGCGGTGGCGGCGAGCTGGCGGTCCTTGTCGAATTGCGCGGCAAGGGTCTGGTAATCGGTGATGGCCGCGTCGAGGTTGCGACTGGCCTGCTCCTCGAACAGGCCCTGCTGCAGGAGCGCGGTGAGGTTGGTGGTTTGCGCCGGCGACAGCGACGCGGCCAGTAGAATGATCCCGATGCAGAATTTTATTTTCATATCCTCAACGATGCCAGCCTGCCACATTTTTCCCGCGCGAGTTGTCATGCTTTTGCAAAATCGGAAACATCGAACATTTAACATTCAACTCCCAACGTCCAATTTTAGAGGTCATTGGGTGTTCGAGATTGAATGTCAAATGTTCGGCGTTCATTCCAATTCGAGCTTATAACCCACGCCGTGCACGGTCTTGAGCCAGCGCGGGTCAACGGGATTTTTCTCCAGCTTGGCGCGCAGGCTGGCGATGTGGTTATCCACGGTGCGAGTGGTCGGGAAGGTGGTGTAGCCCCAGACGACGTCGAGAAACCGTTCGCGCGACACGGGCTCCCCTTCCGCCTCGGCGAGCAGTCGCAGCATGGCGAATTCCTTGGCGGTGAGATGGATCTCTTTTTTGCCGCGCGTGGCGGTCTGTCGTGCGAGGTCGATCTCCACGTCACCCAAGCTGAGTTTCACGGCGAAACCGGTTTTGCGTTCGGCGCGGCGCAGCAGGGCGCGCACGCGGGCGAGCAGTTCCTCGGTGCTGAAGGGTTTTACCAAGTAATCGTCCGCGCCGGCATCCAGGCCGTTGACGCGGTCCTCGATCTGGCCCTTGGCGGTGAGCATGAGCACGGGCGCGGTGATGGCGAGGCGGCGCAATTCCGCGCAGACCTGGAAGCCGTCGAGCTTGGGCATCATGACATCGAGCAGGATGAGGTCGGGCTTTTCGGCGAGGGCACGCTTGAGGCCGGTTTCGCCGTCGGCGGCGGCGAAGGTGCGGTACCCTTCCCCGCCCAGCAAATCCGCCAGCGCGGTGCGCATGGGCGTTTCGTCCTCGATGATCAGGATGCGTTCCATATTCATTTTTTCACCGGCAATTCAATGGTGAACCGGCTGCCTTTGCCGATCTCGCTTTCCACCACGACACGACCGTGGTGGGCTTCCACGATATGTTTCACGACGCTCAGGCCGATGCCGACGCCCTGGGTCTCGCGGCGCAACTCGGAGCCGAGCCGGTAAAACCGCTCAAAAATCTTTTCGTGCTCGGCGGCGGGAATGCCCGGGCCGTGGTCGGCGACGGACAGGTGGATGGCGTCTGCACCATCCAAATTTTTAATTTCCACGGTCACGGTTTCGCTCTTGGGCGAATGTTTGACGGCGTTGTCGATCAGGTTTACCAGGGCTTGTTGTATCGCGCGGCCGTCGATGTCGAGTTCGAGGTTAGCCGTCCCGGCGGGCGCTGACGAGGTTTCGAGCTTGAGATTTACGCCTTTCTCGGCGGCGTAGGGTTCCATGAGTTTCACCGTGGTTTCCGTCAGGGCGACGAGGTTGGTGGGTTCGAATTCATATTGCTTGCGGCCCTGCTCGATGCGGGAGAAATCCAGCACGTTCTCGATGAGCGAGGAGAGGCGGCGGCATTCCTGGACGATGAAATGGAAGTATTCGCCCTGGCGGACGGGGTCGGGAATCTTGCCGCGCTCGAGATTCTCCGCCATGAGCCGGACGGAGGCGATGGGGGCGCGAAGCTCGTGCGAGACGCTGGAGACGAAGTTGGATTTCAGATCGTTGAGCTGGAGCTGGCGGTGAAAAGCGCGCCGCGCCGCCAGCAAGCCGGCCAGGGCGGTAAGCACGGTGCCCAAAATCAGCAGGGCGAACAGTTTTGTACGGCGGCGTTCGGCAGAAAGCATCTGCTCCCGGCCGGTGAGGAAAAATTTCAATTCAAAACGGATGGCATTCTGCGCGAAATAATTTCCGGCCGTTTCTCCGGCCTCCCCCAGCACATCTTTTGTGCCAAGCACGGGGATGGCCTGGAGCGCGGGCAGCGGGACGCCTTCAACCTTGAGGGTTGGGGAGGCATATTCCGGGATCAGGAATTTGTTCTCCAGCAAGGCACGGTTAAAGATGGCCGCGACCACGGTGCGGGGCACGAGGAAGACTTCATAACCCTGGCCTGAATTTGAATCATCCTGCCCGTTCAAATATGTCATCGGTTGAAAGATGGCGAGCATCTCATCGCCTTTGGCCCAATGGGACCACCACAATTTTTTCCACGGCCGCAGGTCAGGCAATTGGCGGAGGGAATCAAAAGCTTCGGCCGTCTGCGACCGGGTAATCCAAAGCTGGCGCATCCAATAGACCTTTTGCTGCTGCCCGATGGTCGCGCGATTGGTGAGGCCTTCGGCCAGGTCAAGCAAGCGGGGGGTGAGGATGGACGGATGATTAAAAGCCCGGTACCAGACAGATTGGAAGAGTGAATCGGTCGGCTGCACATTGGTTGCGAGCAACAACTGGAAACAAGCGATCTCTTCGAATGGAATTCCGGTTTCAGAAGGGAAGGCCTCGGTGTTTTGCACGATTTGCTCCGGTGGCGAGGTCAACATCTGGGCCGCGAGTCCGGCCTCGGGAGAGGGATTGCTGGCCCGAAATGCCTGCCAGCGGTCGTCCCTTTCCCGCGGGTTGCGGGCGGCGCGCAGGGCCTCCCAGAGTTTTACCTGGTCGGGGGACAATTCGCGGAACCATTTGGGCGGCTCGGGGGCGGCGAGGAAATCGGGCGGGCCCACCTGCCGGCCATCGGCCATGAGGATGCCGGATTTCGGGGCGAGTTGCGCGAGTTTCAGGCCGGGGTAATCGCGCTCCCATTTTTCGATGTCAGCACGGAGCTTGGCATCGGGAAAATCATATCCGCTGACCGTGGACTGGCTGATGGCATACAGGCCCAGGCCCCAGACATTTTGGAGGCTGACATAGCGGTGGAGTTCCTCATCGACGGAAACACGGATGGCCCGGGCGAGGCTTTGCGCATTTTGGACGGCACGGGCGCGGGCACCTGCTTCCGCCGCACGTTCATCCTGCTGCAATGACACGAGGCTGACGACGGCCAGCACCGCCACCGGCAGCAAAATCATCACGCCCTGCCAGAAGAAAGTCGGCGAGGGTTTTTCGGGACGGGCGGATTCCGGCTGTTCCCGCATTTTTTTTCTCGCCCGAAGAAAGAGCCAGAGGACGATGCCGAAACATAAGGCGAAGGAGACGGGGAACAGCGTTTTTGCGGCGGAGGATGGACCAGGGCGCTGGAACGCGAGAAACGCCAGCAACACAAACAAACCTGCAAAAACCCAGAGCACGAACCGCAACTGGTGGTAGCGCAGTTCCAAGGGGCTGCGTGCCCGCGCACGCAGCCGCCGGCCATAAAGCCCGGCACCCAGGCAGCCCAGCACAAATCCCAGCACCAGGAACAGGATGAGGATGCCGTTAATCATGCATGGAGCGCTTACATTTCATGGCACACAGCCTAGTGGAACCATTGCGGTCGATTGTCATGGTTTTGCAAAATTTTAGGGTACTGCTTTGGGAGCGCGGCTGTGAACACGAGATGAACCGTGGCACATTGAGACCGCTGCGGCTGGTCCCGCTCCGAGCGGGACACAGCCGCCGCCCGTTATTAAAACGCTGCGGTATTGCGAAAGCGCGTAATGATATATGTGTCGCGGGTTAATGATGCAAAAGCGCCAGAGGGCTGGCGCACTCCAAGACGCTGGCGCGTTCGCCATACATCACTTTCAGCGGAAAACAATTTTGCAGACGATGACGGCGACGATCACGCTGGTGGCATCGGCGGTCAGGCCGGCGAGGACGGCGTGGCGGGTGCGTTTGACGGCGACGGAGCCGAAATAGACGGCGAGCACGTAGAAGGTGGTCTCGGTGCTGCCGTAGATGGTGCCGGCCGTCTTGGCGATGAGGCTGTCCGGGCCGAAGTGCTGGACGAGTTCGGTGAAAAAACCGAGCGAACCGCTGCCGCTCAGGGGGCGGACGAGCACCATCGGCAGGAGGTCGGTGGGAAAGCCAACCGCACTTAACACGGGTGACAGCAGGTTGGAAATGAGGGTGATGCCACCGGCGGCGCGGAACATGCCGATGGCAACGAGCATCGCGACGAGATACGGGATGATGCGGATGGCCACATCGAATCCCTCCTTGGCGCCGTCCACAAATTCTTCGTAGACCTTTACGCGGCGCAGGGCGGCGTAGAGCGGGAAGAGCGAGAGGAGGAACGGGATGGAGAGCAGCGAGATCGCGTTGACGATGCGGACGAACAGGCCCAGCTTCGCATCATCGGCGGACAGCGGCAGGCCGAAGGTTTCCGGGAAAACCAGGCGTAGAAGCAACAGAAAGAAGAACAGCAGGAAGGCGGTGATGATGGCGGTGCCCCACCATTTCATGGGCGCCAAGGTGGCGGCTTCTTTGACGACGACTTTTTCATCCGTGGATTTGGCGGTTTCCGTGGATTTGGACGCGGCGACGGTTTCGACCGCAGCGAGGCGGAACATGGGCAACTGGCTTAAAAATTTGGCCATGAGGACGCCGGAAACGCAGGCGCAGGTGGTGCAGATGATGGAGGTGCCGACGATGGACGTGGGGTTGGTGGATCTGTTCGCGGCAAGGATGGCGATGGCGGTGACGGGGATGAGCTGGATGCCGCTGGTGTTGATGGCGAGAAAGGTGCACATGGCGTTGGTGGCCGTGCCGGGTCGCGGGTTGAGCGTTTCCAAGTCCTTCATGGCGCGCAGGCCGAGGGGCGTGGCGGCATTGCCAAGGCCAAGCATGTTGGCGGCGATGTTCATGAGCATGGAGCCCATGGCAGGATGATCGGCGGGAACCTCGGGAAAAATGCGGCACATCAGGGGGCGCAACACGCGCGCGAGCAAGGCGACGAGCCCGGCACGTTCCGCAAGCCGCATGATGCCCAGCCACAGGGCCATGACACCGATGAGCGTAAAGGCGATGCCAACCACGGCGGTGTTCGCCATCTCGAGGCATTTATCGGTGACGTCCTTGAGCTGACCGTTCCAGCCGCCGATGAGGACGGCGCAGAGAACGAGGCCGAGCCAGATGTAGTTCAGCATGGCCCAACGCTACAAAGTGTTTCCGGAAAATGCGAAATGAATTTGTCGGGAGATGCCGGGTTGTTCACCCTCACCCCTCCAATCCGCCTTCATCTGATTTCGGTGCGACAGGGGGACGAGGGGAGCAGATGGCGGCAGTCCGATTGTCGGTCGACATTTCGCGGCGCGGGTTTTTTGGTTCAGTCAGGGTGGAGGGTTACAGGGTGAGGAAGACGAAGAGGAAGATTTTTTGGATTTCGAAAATCATTCAATTCCCCAGCGAAACCACGGTTTTTGACCCGGCTGTCTTTTTCAAGGCGCCAATTATCCCTAATCTTTACGGGGCGATTAAGATTTTTACGGGATTTTTTTGGGCGGACCCCCTTCCCACTCCCGATTTTTGAAAATAAGTGGCATAAATCTGCATTCTACATTCCCCACACAAATTCAGATTTTGGGGAGGTGTGGTAGAACGGAGGGATGAAAGCTGAAAAGCTGACGCGAGAGGCGGGAGGCGAGATCCGAGATTCGGGTCTCGGGTTGCGGGTCTGGAGTACTGGCGCACTGCCCCGAGGCAACAGTTCAGACGGCGAACATTCAACATTTAACCTTCAACGCCGAACATTCAACCAAACGGGCCGCACTGGCAAACAGGGATCACACGTCAAAAGACGGAAACAAATCAAACCACAAACCTAACCATTAATAAAACATCATGAGCACGACACATATCGGAAAGATCGGACGGTTGCCCCGG
>DATHQS010000158.1:0-3448 GCA_035482455.1 Candidatus Acidiferrales bacterium
CGCGCACGAGCACAATCGAGTGCTCCTGCAGGTTGTGGCCCTCGTCGGGGATGTAGGCGATGATTTCGTGGCCGTTCGTGAGACGCACCTTGGTCACTTTGCGGATGGCAGAGTTGGGCTTCTTGGGTGTGCGGGTCATGACTTGCACGCAGACGCCGCGACGAAACGGGTTGCCAGCCAAAGCCGGTGACTTCGACTTGGCGGTGACCTTGCGGCGGCCTTTGCGTACGAGTTGGTTGATGGTGGGCATTACGAAAAAATAGGAGCGGGAATTTGAGAAAAGAGGCAGACGCTACCTTTGCCTAAAAAGTCAGCAAGAACTTTTTAGAAAAAAGTAAAGGATTCGAAGGTTCGGGATTTGCACCCCGGGCTTCGGAGGAAAGCGTTGACCGGCGGAAGCCGTCAATGCGCGGGAAAAAATAGGGACGGTCAGGAAAACACAGGGTCCCGGCCAAGCACAAGGATAAACTCAGCTGCTTCGTGGAAAATTTGCCTGGTGCCGCCGGCCTTCATCCAGTCTGCGCTTGCTCAAAACTACAAAGGTAACCGCTGCCGGCGTTTAACGACTTAGGCCCGCCGAGGTCGATTCAATTGGCCGCAATTTCCCAAGGACTTCCAATGCAGCCGTGTCGCCGGGCTTGAGCCGCAATACTTCTTCGAATTGCCCGATCGCCTCCTGTATCCGGCCGACTTTGGCCAGGGCTTCACCCAAATAAGAATGTGCCTGGATATCGTCGGGTTTAAGCCGCAACACTTCCTGATATTGCCCGATAGCCTCGTCCATTTGCCCCAGGTTAAACAGTATGATCCCGAGATTAAAATGCGCGTCGGCATAATCGGGCTTGAGGCGCACGGCTTCGCGAAAACATTGGACCGCTTTGTCCATCTGGCCGTTTTGCGCCGAAACAGTGCCTAGATTAACGTAAGCCTCAGCATAATGGGGATCGATCCGCAGGGCGGCCTCAAATTGCCGGCCGGCCTCGGGCCCGCGGCCCATTTGCAGCAGCACATTACCCAGATTATTGTGCACGGCGGCATTATTGGCATCGAGGCGCAGCGCCGCTTCGTATTGTTCGATGGCTTCCTCGATCCGTCCCACCTGGACCAGGGCCAGGCCAAAATTATTGCGCAACCCCGCATCATCAAATCCAAGCTGCAAGGCCTGATCAAATTCTCGAACGGCCTCCGAGGGTTGCCCTGCCTGGAACAAAGCCGTTGCGAGATTATCGTGTTCGCTGGCATCATTGGGCTCAAGGCGTAGCGCTTCCTGATAATGCCCGATGGCTTCCGTCAGCCGGCCTAGTTTATACAGCTCGTAGCCCAGATTATTGTGAGCCCGTGCATTGTCCGGTTGCTTGGCCACCGTATCGGTCCAAATCGACAAGGCGCTTCGATAATCCTCGTTTCGTCGCACGGTCAGAAAGCCACAACCCACGACCAGTGCGCCGAGCACGAACCAGCTGCGTTTTCCCAGCAATGCATGCAGGCACAGCACCGCAAGCACAACCACCCCTGCCAGCGGCAGGTACAGACGATTTTCACCCATCGGCTCAAATGCCACCGGCACCACGCTTGAAGTGGGCGCGAGGATCACAAAAAACCACAGGCCAGCGAAGCCGGGACGGGGCCGCCACAAAAAGCCCAGCAACGCCATGACCACCAGCAAAACCAATGCCACCACATAGAGCGCGCCTGTTGCACTGCCTGCCTGGGGGCCATAGTCGAAAATTAGCGGATGCGGCCAGAGCGTCAGCTTCAAGTAGTGCACGACCACCCAGCACTCCGTCAAAGCATAGCCCCACCAAGTGACTCCGAGACCATAACCAGCACCGCGTGCAGTCAGACCTATCATCAGATAGGCCAGCAGAAGCCATGTGGCCATCAGCGCCAGATAAACCCGCCAGCGCTGACGCCAAGCCTCCCTCCAACTGCCGGCCACGAACACGCGGTCATAAAACAGCACGACCAACGGAGCCGTGACCATCGCTTCCTTGGTCGCCATGCCTAAAAGGCAGGTGAAAACCGCAAGCGGATGCCACCAGCAGGATCCGTTCACGCCGCGAATGAAGCAATAAAGAGTCAGCAGATACCAGACCCCCATCAACGATTCTGCCCGTTGTGAAATATACGTCACCGACCCGGTCTGCACGGGATGCACGGTCCAGATGAGCGCCGTCATCAGGGCCAGCGGCAGCGCCTCGGCCCCAAGACTTCCACCCAGCCGCAGCAGCGTCCGGCGTACCACGCCAAACAAAAGCAGCCCGCCGAGGATATGCACGGCAAGGTTCACCGCATGGTAACTCCACACATCCAAGCCGCTGATGGCATAGTTCAGGACATAGGAGAAATGGAGCACGGGCCGGTTGGAGATTGCACCTCCTGCGCCTACTGGCGACTGCACCGGCCAAATCGGCCCGAAATGCCGGATGGTCTGATTTTCGGTGATCGCATCCCCGTCATCCAGGACAAACTGCCCGGAAAAGCTGTTGTGATACGCCACCAGCACCGCGAGCACGAGCAGGCCACCCGCCAGAAAAACGGCTCCCCGGGAAACGGCAAAAGAGGTCTTCGCGGGCGCGTTCCGGATGTTCACGATTTATGATTGGGTCAGATCAAGAAAAGGAAAACGTATATCCTGTATGCGCTGGCCCACACGGGCAGCCTCGTCGGGACATCGTCAGGCTGGCAAGCCCAGGTTGAGACCGGCCGCTGTGCAAAATGCAGCGGGCCTCGTTGAGGCCGGTGCCGGGGTTGACGACCCGGGCTACAGTTACAAATAAGCAGGGCGGTGCATCCGTCTAATCGCTAAACAAAATCGAAATGGCGGCGCGCCCGGCGGTCGCGCCCCACCCCAGCCAATCTCGGCCAAAAAAAATCGCCCGGCCATTGAAGGCCGGGCGATAAAGTCATTTGGAGCTAGGCTCTACAAACGACTTTTGGCGGGAGGAATTACCATCATCTGCCTGCTTCACCGGGAGACAATAAAAAAATCCCCGCCCCGCGTTTTTTACGTAAAAAAAGCCGCGCCTATTTTGGCGCGGCTTTTTGAAATAAGTGCCACTGACAGGTGCGTCAGCTCGCCTCGGTGGCTTTTGCTTCCTCGACGGGCAGGTCGGCGCCGAACGGCAGGCTGATGCGCAGCCTGCGGTGGGACGGCAAACCGGTGCCGGCGGGGATGAGATGGCCCATGATGACGTTTTCCTTGAAGCCCTTGAGCATGTCCACTTTGCCGAGCGTGGCGGCATCGGTGAGCACGCGGGTGGTTTCTTGGAACGAGGCGGCGGAGATGAAGCTCTCCGTCTCGAGTGAGGCCTTGGTGATGCCAAGCAGGATCGGCTCGGCTTCGGCGGGTTTGCCGCCGGCTTCGTCGAGGCGCTTGTTGTCAGCGAGGAACGCGATGCGATCGATTTGCTCACCCCAGAAATACTCGCTGTCGCCCGGATCGGTG
>DATHQS010000159.1:0-2592 GCA_035482455.1 Candidatus Acidiferrales bacterium
CCGAAACGCAGATTGCGGACGTGGTTTTGAAAATCCGGAACCAGTTTATCGACCAACAAATCATTGCGCTCACGCAAAAACTTAGCCACCCGGAAGCCGGTGACGAGGCGCGGATGGAATGCCTGCATGAACAACAACGGCTCCGGCAACTGAAGCGTTCGCCGCTGGCACCGCTGGAGAAATAGTTTTCCGTTATTCCAACAGCACGGTCTTGCCGTACCAGATTTCCTGGAAGCGCTGGCGGGTCACATCGCGATAACCATAGGCGGGATCGATGAACCAGGCGCGTTCGGCGTTCAGCTTGATGAGGAGCGTGGCGTGATGGACCGTCGGTAGTGTGGAGATGGAAATGATGGCCGGCAGGCTGGCCCGGTCCAGTTCCGCCAGTGTCAGCACGCGGGCGGTCGCATTGGTCAGGCCGTAGTGATGTGCCGCGTTCACCAGCGCCGCCGGGGTGGTGCCTTCCGGGGTGACACCGCAGATGCGGGAGACTTCGCGTTCGGTCAGCGGTGCGTGTTGCCGGTAACGCTCCAGATAATTCAGCAGCGCCACCGCGCCGCAAGTGACCTCAATCTTTTCCGACTGGCACAGGCAGCCAGCTTCGTCCCGCCGCCCGGCATCGAGCAAAACATATACTGGCAGCGTGCGTGAAAAAATGAGCGTGGTCATGCCCAGGATGGCCACATAGTAGGCAATCCGCCGCGTAAAGCCGGTCGGCAACTGCCGCGTGCCGCAGATCCAGCCATGGCCGAAAAATACCGCGGCCAACAGCACAAGCCACTTGCCGGATTGCGCAAACCAGGCGGCGAGGTCGGTGCCGAAACCGTCCGTGTCTGAATAGCCCCGGGCGAAGTAGGCAGCCAGCAGCCAGAGGATGCCCAGGGCGATGAGCATTGCGGCCGCGACCGGGGACAATTTTCCCGCCTCATCCCGCCGTCGGGAGCCCAGCCTCCAACTGATGCCAAGCGCGATGGCCGCAATGGCACTGAGGGTGGCGAGATAGGGGAACATGGCGGGAAATAAAAACGCGCCACGGATTTTGTCCGTGGCGCGGCGGGTTGGAAATGAAAATTACTTGGCGCCCTGGTCGATCCAGGCGCGGATGAGGCCGACCTGTTCCGCCGAGAGGGCCTTGGCATCCTTGCCCTTGGGCATGAACGTATCCGGGTCGCCAACGTGGGCCACGGTCAGAACCAGGGTGCTCTTGGCGCTGTCACCAGCGGTGATGACCTTGCCTTCTTTGCCACCCTTGAGGGCGGCTTCGAGCGTATCCAAGCCGACGCCGGCTTTGGGTTTTTTGGTGCTGTTATGGCATTTCACGCAGGAGGCGTCAAAGATCGGCTTGATATCGGTGGCGTAGGTCACGTCCTTCTTGTCAGACGCGGGCGGCAACTTGGCGTCTTCAGCGGAGACCGCGAGGGCGAAGCTAAAAGCCGCTGCGAGGGCTGCGAGGGTAATTTTGGTCGGATTCATTCAGTTTTAATGGTTGTTTTATGGTTCGGACACCCATAAGACGCCTGAAACGGGCAAAAGGTTCAACTAAATTTTCACCAGGTTTTGGTAGAGGATGCCGCGCTGCGGCGTCCCCGTCGTCGAGCGCAGCGTCAGACGACGGAAACGAATGATCGGAAGAGCATCTTGTCATCACGCAACCGCACGGCTTGCAGTCAGGGCACGACTCCGTCAACTTGGGCGCGTGAACAATGAAGGTTTTTCCAGTTCTGCACTGGTCGTGCTGGGGCACGGCACGACGTTGAACGATCAGTCCGCCGCGCCCGTGATGCAGCATGCGGCGGAACTGCGCCGCCGGAAGATTTTTGCCGAGGTCCGCGAGGCGTTCTGGAAACAGGAGCCGCAGGTCAAAAAAGTCTTGGCTGAGATTACCGCACCGCGGGTCTTCATCGTACCGATGTTCATCAGCGAGGGCTATTTCAGCACCGACGTCATCCCGAAGGAACTGGGATTCTGTTTCCCTGACAACTTAAAATTTAAAACTCAAAATTCAGAACTCATTTACTGCCTGCCCGTCGGCTCGCATGACTTGATGACCACCGTCATTTTGGCCCGGGCCAAGGAGGTGGTGGAGAAATTTCCCTTCCCGCGCGCGCCCAAGCCGGCGGACACGACCTTGCTTATCGCCGGCCATGGGACGGAGCGCAACGCGAATTCGCGCAAGGCGGCGGAGCGGCAGGTGGAATTGATCCGCGCGCTGAAAGTCTTTGCCGAGGTCGGGGCGGTGTACATGGAGGAAGCGCCGTTCATCAAGGGCTGTCACCTGACCGCCAAGACAAAGAACATCGTGGTCGTTCCGTTTTTTATCAGCGATGGGTTGCATGCGGTGGAGGACATCCCGGTTTTGTTGGGTGAGCCGGAGCGCATCGTGAAGGAACGACTGGCGGCCGGTCTGCCGACCTGGCGCAATCCGACTGGCCGGGACGGCAAGCTCATCTGGCATGCTCCGTCCGTCGGCACCGAACCGTTGCTGGCGGATGTGATCCTGCAACGCGTGAAGGAAGCGGCGTTTTGAGGCGGCGATGATGGAGGATGGAAAATAGAGGATGGCGGCATCCTCGCCATTCTCTATCCTCCATC
>DATHQS010000160.1:0-25977 GCA_035482455.1 Candidatus Acidiferrales bacterium
CAGCACAACCACGCTGAAAGAGTCACCGCAGCTTCCGCCCGGCGATCAAACCCGGGCCAGTGATGAGCGCATCGCGGTGCGCAATGCGATTGCCCTCAAATATGTCCAGCCGGCCGGCATTGATGTGGATGACCTGAGCCCGATTGGCGTGGGCCACCCGGAATATCACAGCGACAATGTCCACTTCAACGGCCAGGGCATCGCCTTGCAGGCCGCCCAAGTGGCTGAACACATCGAAAAAATGCTGAAGCCCTGATTCAAGGCTCGCCGGTATTTCATTTTGTGATGATCGTTAAAGTCCGGATTCAATATAAAATTTTACTGGCCGCTGCGTTGCTGATGTCAGGCGATTGCGTCCCCGCGGCTGACCTGCCTGCGGTGCCTCTGTCGATCAGTGAAACCTTGCCCCGGGTGGATCCTCAGCACTACTGGTTCAGTCGCCGCGGGTCGTGGCTGGCGATATTTCCGAACGATGCCACCACGCTACGATTGTATTATAGCTACTTGTCGGGCGGGTGGGACAATGCGCAATGGATTAACATCCGGTTTCTCCGTGACGGCAAAGCGGTCGAAACCAGATGTTCGGCCTCTCCTGTCGCATTCGAAGTTCAGGACAAAACAGCCGGGCAGGGTGGGGCGCGCCTTATATTATCGGGCGAGCGGGACGTGCTGATTGCAGCTTCCGGTTTGGGGATTCAACTCAGCCCGGTGCAGAAGGAGTACAACTTTGAGAAACTGGTGCGAGACGATGAGCGCACTTGGAGCACCCATTGGGGGGAATGGACGGTGCAACTGGTGATCGTGGAGGGAGGTTTTGCCGGTATGAACGACGGACGTTGGGAGGTGATTCCCAAAGAGGGCAAGTGCCGGGCGGCCATCCGTATTTTCAAGTACACGCCAGCGGTTTTGCCGGAAGATTGGGAAAAAGTAGAAGCGGTTACTTTGGCGGACTGGCAGCAATTCAGCCGCAAAATGCCTGGCGTGCTTCAACGCTACGAAATTGAAGCCGGACAAGCCTGGCTCAATACCTGGTATGCAACTGCTCCGGCGACACCGCCAAATTTCCCGACCGAACCGGTGCTGATGGCCAAAGCCTACATGAATTCCCTGTGGCCGTGGGATTGTTGCTTCAACGCACTGGCCTTGGGTCTCACCGATTTGGATGCCGGTCTTGATCAGTTGATGCTGCCCTTCGCTCTGCAACAAGCTGATGGCCAGCTACCGGATAAAACCGGCCCGGAGGACGCCTTCCTGGATTGCACGAAGCCACCCATTCAAGGCTGGGCGCTCGGCAAATTGATGGACATGCATCGGATTCCCAACGCCAAGCTGGAAATGATCTATCCCAAGCTGGTCAAGTGGACGGATTTTTGGTTCACGAAGCGCGATCACAATACCAACGGCATCCCGGGATTTTCCGGGGTCAACCCCGGCTGGGATTCCGGTTGGGATAATTCCACGGTAAGCGGCGGCGAAAGCGACAACGAAGCACCGGAGTTGCAGGCCTATCTCATTCTGCAAATGAAAACCCTGGCCCGTATGGCCACCCAACTCGGGCGAAAGGACGAGGCTGCAAAGTGGACTGAGCGGGCAACGGCTCATTTGAAATTGTTCCGGGAGACTTTTTGGCAAGATGGCCGGCTGGTGACCCGGCTCGACGGGGGAAAACGGATCATTCATCAACCCACGTCACTTGAGCCGATGATGAGCCTGCTGCTCGGCGAGAATCTTGACGCGGATATGTTTAACAGCTTGGCGAAGCAGCTCGACGATTTCATGACTCCGTATGGGCTCGCCTCGGAAATGCCTTCGAGTCCAAGCTACCGTTCCGACCCTGATGCCTATTGGTGCGGTCCCATTTGGGCGCCCGCCATGTATCTCGTCATCGATGGCCTAAACCGCGGTGGGCGTAGAGATTTGGCGGTTGATCTGGCGCAACGCTTCGATCGTCTAACTCAACAAGCGGGAGGCTATTACGAAAATTTTGATGCCAAAACCGGGAAAGGTCTCAAGACCAAGGCTTACACCTGGACCTCTTCCGTGCATCTGCTCCTTTTGCATGAGTATGGAGCGGATTTTAAATGAGTTCAGACAACTGGATTTCACTCTGAACCGGGCGGTGTTCGCGAAAAGAAATAATCACTTGGAGTTCGCTTTCGCCCATGTGCGCAATTGTTCGATCGCGTCGTATAAAACTCCGGCTTCACCGCGAAAATCGCCCGAACCTTTTGGTTCGCCGGTTTTCACGTCATACCATTCGAAGAAGCCGTTTTTTTTTGAACACGGTCAATCATCGGGCTGACTTCCGCATAAGCCTGCGCCACAAACCCATTTTCAGCCAACGCCTGCACTGTCCGCCCGCCAAACCACGTCCAGTCGCCACCGTTTTGATACGTATAAGGCGGCACGTTCGGAAATGCCGCCAGCGGATACGGTGGATAGACTGTCATGCCGACGGTTGCGAATTTTTCCTTCTTTGTCATCGCAATGAATTGCCGGTTGATCTCCAAAATCTCCTTTTTGCTGTTCAGGCCGGCCAAAATCGCGCAAGTCGTCCCGCCGGTGTATAAGATTTCACGTTCACTGAAATCCGGCGAAAACGGACTGCCGTCCAGATAAAGATGCGGAATATATTTCTGCGCGCTTGCGTCCCAAAGATGTTTGCGGATGTTTTTCTTGAGTTGCTTCGCCGTTTTCTCCCAATTGACCGCTGAATGATAATCTTCCGGCATCAGTGAAATAAAATCGTTGATGGCCGTCAAAAACATCGCGTTGTCGTAAATATCAATCGCCCATTTTGTCTGGTCGTTAATGGCCACGCCCCAGCCGTTTTGCGCCTGCATGTCGCCCCAGTCCACCGTCGTCGCGCCGATGACCAGGCCGTATTTTTCCGACCAACGGTTCTTCAAGACGTATTGCAGTGCTGCGTCCAGCCGCGCCAGGACTGTTTGTCCGCCGATGCTTTCCTTGAGGATGGTTTTGTCGCCTGTCGCATCCACGTATTTTTTTACCGCCTGGATCAACGAGGATTCCTGATCCGTCTCGACCGTGTTTTTATGCGCCGCCCAGCCGGGCGCGAGTTCGGAGTAAATGTATTTGTAACCGACGTTGGCCTGGTCGGATTTGACCACGCCATCCGGCACATTGCCATCCGCGCCCTGGATCTTGAAAAACAACAGCAATTTTTCTTGACGCTCTCCTTGTCGTGGACGCGCAGTGAACCGTCGATGAACGTGTTAAAGTCACGAATCCAGATTTCCCCGTAAGAAGTTCCCGCATTGAAACCGCTCAACAATTTCAGCGCCATGGCTTCGACCTGGTCGAGCCGTTTGTCCGCCAAAATTTGTTTCGCCAGTCCGGCATCTGAATTTGCGTCACCTGCAGCGGGGCATTGCTGACCCATAAAAAATGAAATCAAAACGGTGAGGGCGGCGAATGGCGCGATTTGCGGGAAGTGTCTCATGGGTGACGAGAAGTATCCCAACAAAAAAAATTGGTCAATAAAAATGACCTCAATCTGGTTTGCCTGGACGCCGTCAGTTTTGGGCGCAATCAACGCCCGATTTCCCAGCGCTGATGGTGAGTTTTTTACCGCGCACAGACACGTTCAGCAGCTTACCGGTGAACGGGCGCGGCGTCTGCGGGTCGGCCAGGAGATTTTTTCCGTCCAGTGATGGCGCAAAACCAAAAAAGGTGTTGATGACGACGTCCGAAAACGCGGCGCCACTGATGCATTCCTTCATGCAGCCGTCGCGTTCAGCGATTCGCACCGGCGCATCATATTGTTCCCGGTGCGGCCCGTAAAATTCCCGGGCCTGCGCGAACGGCCCTTCCTTCGTGACCTCCGCGGAGCGGCAGTAAAAATCAAACGCATCGTCCGGAAATCCCAGCCGCCACATCGTGCCAACCGTGAGCGCCGGCCAGCCGTCATACGCGCCCATCGACCCATGATCGGGCCGGTCGGAAACGGCAGCGGCGGTGTCTTTCTGGCTCATCGCACGCATCCAGTCGCGCATAAGCAGCTCACGTTTGACGAAATCCGTCATTTCACGGCGCATGTCAGGCGTGAGATCATTGGCGAGCGCATTGCCGGCATAGATATAATCAACGCAATGCCGCAGTTCGACGCGCTGGCCATCCTTGTGCAGGCCATACCACACGCCGTCGCCGGACTTGTAAAGCGACAGCACGGCGGGCAGGAATTTTTCGGCGTCGTCACGCAGTTCCTTTGCGCGAACGGCATGGCCTTTCAATTCCTGAAGCGTGGCCGCCTGGCGCATCATCCACACATTTTGGGCGTTGCCGGAAGCGACGCGGTGAACATAGGCCGGTGCGCATTCCAGCAGATTGCCGTTTTCGCCGTAATTGGCCAGCGGGCTGTCGGGCAGGACCAGTGTTTTCCAGTCCGTTGCCATTTCGTCCATGCGTTGCAGCACGGTTTTGCCGTTCTCCAATTTCTCATCCAAAAAAGCCAGGTCGCCGGTGATGCGCAAATAATCCAGCGCTGTTTTGAAAATTGTGCAGGCGTTGAAAGCGTAGCCGGTGATTTTGTCGTGGACTTCCGCGTCAAAGCCGTTGGTTTTGGTGAGATCAATGACCTGTCCGCTGCGGACGTTTTGCACCAGCCACCGGCGCAACGTGGCCTTCATCCCAGCCGGTTCGAGCAGGGCCCAGACCGTGCTTTGCATCGACGCGTCCCAATAAAACTGCGTGCCCGGCGCCCGCTCGCCGCTGGTGATGAACGACCGCGGATGCACCGGAAACTGTGTGCGCTCCAGTTCCAGCATCGTGACGATGCCCATGTAATAATTTCGCTTCAGTGCCGTGTTGTCCGTGACGAGCACTGGCAGGCTGCCGGAAAAATGTTTGTTGCCCGCCGTGAATGCGTCGGCCCAGCGTTGTTCCCAACAATGCTTGAAGCCGTCGAATTCAGCCGAAAAATGTTTGCGCCAGCGGATCACGTCCGCTTGGACCTTCAACGAATCCGGCGTGTGGCCGTCACCGGCTATAAATCCCATTTCGGTTTTGCCGCCGGCAGACAGCGCGATTTTCCATTGCCAGCGGATGACGCTATGGTCGTTCGTCACCGAGTCGGGCTTCGTCGCGGGACAGATCACTGTTGCAAAACCCGGACGCTGGTTCGTGTTTAGAACGGAAATTCCATCCGGTTGCAACAACCCTGAAACCGACAGCGCCACTTCCACGTTGGTTTTTGTCATCGACGGATTGGCTATCTGTACGCGGACGAGCACGGCGCGCTGCTCGTTGATCATCCGCGTGTCCGTTTCCACCGCCAGCCCGCCGCAATCGGAATTGCGGCGCAGGGCGCGATACGGATAACAACGACATTCCGCCGCCGGAAATTCTTTGCCTGCGATTGTCAACGTGACCAGTGGATAGCCAGCGCTCCACTTTCCATCTCCCCATCCCCATAACCAATCTTCGGGATTGCAGAAATAGGAAGTCAGATCCCGGTTGATGATCAGCATGTCGTGAAAATTATTCACGTCCGGCGGATTGGCCACATCCTTCATCGGCAGCCAGTCGCCGGCCATCTCATCCAGCGACGGCACGCCGGCCGGCTGCTGCGCCAAAACTGGAAAGGTCAGAAAAGCCAGAATGGTTGCCAGTCCGAAAACGGATGGTGGATTGGACTTCATCTATTATTTTGATCAATGCTCTTCGGCCACCGGATTGGTCAGCGTGCCGATTTTTTCGATTTCGATGCTTACGGAATCACCGGGCCTGAGCCAACGGGGTGGCTTTTGCGCCATGCCGACGCCGTGGGGAGTGCCGGTCAGGATGACAGTGCCAGGCAACAGCGTCGTGCTGCCGCTCAGGAATTCGATCAACGCCGGCACATCAAAGATCATGTCGTCCGTATTCCAGTCCTGCATGACCTGACCGTTCAAGGTCGTGCTAATCTTGAGCGTGTTTGGGTTCGGAATCTCATCCGGTGTCACCAGCGCGGGGCCGAGCGGGCTGAACGTGTCGAACGTCTTGCCGCGGGACCACTGGCCGCCACCGCGCTTGATCTGCCAGTCGCGCGCGCTCACGTCATTGCAACACGTGTAACCGAGCACGTAGTCCAACGCGTTTTGGCGGGAGATGTTTTTTCCCGTGCGCCCGATGACCACCGCCAGCTCGCATTCATAATCCACCTCGTCGCTTTTTAGATGCGTCGGCAGCAGAATCGGCTCGCCGGGATTCAACAGCGTGTTGATGCCCTTGAAGAACACCACCGGATATTCGGGAATCTTAGCGCCGGTCTCCTGCGCGTGCCGGCGATAGTTCAGGCCGATGCAGATGATGGAAGTCGGCTGGATGGGGGCAAGCAACTTTGCCACGTCCGCCTTTTCATGTGTGAGGGCAGGGGAATGGAAGATGTCTCCCGCCAGCTTCAAGGCGCTGCCATCGGCCTGTTGTGCGGCATAGGCGATGCCGCCCTGTTTGTCCTGATAACGGATGATTCTCATAAATTATTTTCCGGCGCTCCAGCCGCCGTCCAGCATGAGGGCGCTGCCGGTGACCATGGCGCTTTCATCCGCCGCCAGATAGAGCGCGGCGGCGGCGACTTCTTCCGGCTTCAGCATCCGGCCGTTCAATTGAGTTGAGGCCATATCGCGGTAGGCGGCTTGGGGATCGGGATATTCTTTAAGCCTCGCGAGCACAAAGGGTGTCTCCACCCGGCCCGGACAGATGCAGTTGAAGCGGACGCCGGTGTGCGAATGATCCAGCGCCAGCGCTTTCGTCAGTCCAACGACGGCGAATTTGGTTGTCGTGTAGGCCAGCCGTTCGCGCACGGCGATGACGCCGGCGATGGATGCCATGTTGATGACGCTGCCGGACTTCCGTTCCAGCATCGCGGGAACGAAGGCTTTGCAGCAGTTGAAAATGCCGCGCACGTTGACGGCATGCAGCCGGTCCAGGTCCGCAGCCGTCGTGTTGAGCAACGTCCCTACGTGACCGATGCCGGCCACGCTCGCCAAAATGTCCAATGGGCCGACGGCTTCCGCCGCCTTGGCGCACTCCGCTTCGCTCGCCACATCCAGCGCCAGGAATTTACCCCCGATGCGCTCCGCTTCGGCCCGGCCGGCCGCTTCATTGCGGTCAGCCACCCAGACGGTGGCTCCGGCCTGGATGAAGGTTTCGGCCAAAGCCGCGCCGATGCCTGAGGCGGCACCGGTGACCAGCGCCGTTTTATTTTTGAGGCTAAACACGGTAGATCCTTTCTGCATTGGTTTGAAAAACTTTGATCCGGTCGGCTGGCGAAGCAGACTGGATAGATTCTTGCACCGTCTCGACCCAGCGCCGGTAATCCGTCGCCAGTGTTGCCACAGGCCAGTCGCTGCCAAACAAAACGCGGTCGAAGCCAAAACATTCCAGGGCCCGCTCAAAATAGAATTTCAAATCGTCCGGCCGCCAATGGCTCCAATCAGCCTCGGTCGTGAGGCCGGATAGCTTGCAGGCGACATTCGGCAATGCCGCCAGCGCTCTCAAATCCGCCGCCCAAGGCTCCCGGTGTTTGCCGCGCACATCCGGTTTGCCAAAATGATCCAGCACAAACGTGACTTCGGGAACACGGGCCGCGAGTTTGGCGGCGGCGCGCAATTGCTCGGGACGGATGCACAGGTCACAAGTGAACCCGAACCCCGCAAGCTGTTTGACACCGGCCACGAATTCCGGCCGGAGCAGAAATCCTGCATCGCTTTCGCCCTGCAAATTGCGGCGGACACCTTTCACCAGCGGCCAGCCGGAAAGGGCGGTGAGGTCGGCCCGGACGAGTTCGCTTTTTTCCAGCGTCGCGTGGGCGACGATGCCCTTTAAACGGGGTTCGGCTTTTGCCAAATCTGAGGCCCAAATGACTTCAGCGAGGCTTAGCGCGGGTTTGCAGCCGCACTCGATGAATATCATTTTGCCCACGCCAGTGGTCGCGCTCGCTGCCGCAAAATCCGCGGCCAACCAAGCGCGATTCAGGGCCGGAAGCGCGTCGAGCCACGGGTAGCGGAACTGTGCGGGGTTCCACAAATGCACGTGGGAATCAACGATGGGCAACCCGTTCATGGTTCAAGCCGGTTTCAAATCGCAGCTCGCGCCCGCTTCCTGCGGCGTCTGATAAACGCCGCCCTCGACCCGGCACGGATGGACAAAGTGTTCGCGCAAATGCGGGATGTGTTCGAGGAAAATGGCCTCGTGTCCGAGGGCGATGTGGTTGAACAGGGCGAGATGCTGGTGCAACTGGCCCATGTCGCCGACATGTGGAACAAGCGGGATGCCGAATTTGCGGCTCAATAGACTGACGGCGAGAAACTCGCTGACGCCGGCCAGGCGCACGGCATCGGCCTGGATGAAGCCGGCACATTTCGCCTGCAAATAATTTTTGAACACCACCCGGTTCGGCACGTGCTCTCCTAGAGCCAGCTTGGTCGGGGCGATGGCGTCTGCGAGTGTTTTGTGGCCGAGCACGTCGTCGGGATGTGTCGGTTCCTCAATCCAGAACGGATTGATTGCCCGCAGCCGCTGGCAAACGTCCAGCGCCTGCGGCAAGGTCCATTGCTGGTTGGCATCCACCATCACGCGGGCCTTGTCGCCGGCCACTTCGCGAACGATATGGGCGCGGCGCAGATCGCGTTCGGGATCGCGTGAGCCGACCTTTAATTTCATCGCCGTGAACCCGGCGGCGATGGCGCGTTTGCAGTTCTCGCGGACTTGCGCATCATCATAGTTGAACCAGCCCACGGAGGTGTCATAACCGGGGTAGCCGGTCTTTAGAATGATTTCCCGGGTGTGGCGTGTTGCCTGATGGTCGCGCAATATTTGCAAGGCGGCCGCGGCGGTGAGTTCGTCTTCCAGATAAGAAAGGTCCAAAGTGGCGACAATCTGTTCCGGTGAGAGGTCGAGGAGCAGTTTCCAGAGCGGAACACCGCGCGTTTTCGCCCACAAGTCCCAGCAGGCGTTCGTGACGGACGCAAGCGCGAGCTGCACCACGCCCTTGTGCGGCCCCAGCCACCGAAATTGCTGCTCGTCGGCCAGCGTGTGTTGCAGCGCACCGAAATCAGCCATGATTTCCTCGATGGTCCTGCCGACGAGGCGTTGCGCGTAAAATCTCGCGGCTTCGCAGACCAGCTGGTTGCCTTCACCCAGCGTGAAGGCGAGCCCGACACCGGTGTGACCGTTGTCGTCATGCAATAGCGTCACGGCGTAGGAATAAACCGGGTCGCGATGGATGGCATCGCTGCCGTGGCCGTGACCGATGGGATAACGGGCGTCGCGGGTGGATATTTTGTGAATCATGAGATCAAGGGTTCCGGCGGTAACCGAGTTCGGCGCCACCAGTGACATTCATCAGGTGGCCGGTGATGAAACGCGCCTTGTTTGAAATCAAAAAGACGCAGGCATCCGCGATGACCGAGCTTTCCGGGCAGTAACCTAGCGGATGAATTTCATCCAAGTAACGCGCGGTCAGGCTGGGGTCAGCCTGCTCGGCGCACCATTGCCGCAGCATGGGGGTCCAGACGCCGGCGGGACAGACGCCATTCACCCGGATGCCATGCTTGGCGTAATCCAACGCCATGGATTTGGTCAGCGCATTCAAGCCGCCTTTGGTTGCGACATACGCGGCGTGCAGTTCCTGGCCGATGACACCGACGAGACTCGAAGTATTGAGAATGCAACCCTTGCTGGCCACCAGCGCGGCGAATGCGTGGCGGGTGGTGTGAAGCACACCCTTCAGGTTCACGTCGAACACCCTGTCCCACTCCGCGTCGGTGGTTTCATGGACCGGTTTGGACGGCGACGAGATGCCGGCGTTGTTATGAACGGCATCCAGCCGGCCATATTTTTTCAATGCCTTCTTCACCGCCTTTTTCACTTCGGCGTCCTGCGTCACGTCACAAACGATTCCTAGGTGTTTCGGGCCGAGCTCCGCGATGACTTCCGCCACCCCGCCTTTATCACGGGCGACCACCACCACCTTCGCGCCTTCGGCGACATAGGCTTTCGCGCAATCCCTTCCAATCCCGCACGAACCGCCGGTGAGAAAAATGACCTTGTCCTGTAGCAATAATGTTTTCATGGCAGCAATATTTTTATCATCGGAAAAGCAGGTAAAGCGTGATGAACACGGCCAAAATCAAGCCGGCCAGCACACGGTAATCGCCAAGGCCGCGACCGCCCGCTTCACCGCGCAGCGGTTCGCGCCAGTTTTCCCAGACGAGCGTTTTGGCCCCGGCCTTGAACGGCTCGGGAAAGGCAAATGAGGTCACAATCATCACGGCTAGGCAGGCGAGCAACAGGAGAAAGGCCATGAGCATGAAATCGCCCCGATAGATATGGTTCCAATCCAGGTAGAAGGTCACGAGCCCGAACAAGATGCCGGCGATCAGCGTGATGAAGGCAGATTTGCCCGAGGCGCGCTTCCAGAAAACCCCCAGCAGGAAAACTGCGGTGATCGGCGGAGCGACATATGAGATCAACTTGTTGATGCCCTCAAAAATCGTCGTGTAGTGCCCGAACAGCGGCGAGCAGATGATTGCAAGTATTGTGCCCACGACCGTGGTGATCTTGCCGATCTGCACCAGCTTGTGATCGCCGAGGTTGGGACGGTGACGTTTGAAGAGGTCGTAGGCGACCAGGGTGGCGGTGGAATTCAACGCGGCGGAACAGGTTTGCATGGCCGCCGCCAGCATGGCTGCGGCCACGAGGCCTTTTAAGCCGACCGGCAGCAGATGCGTGATCAGAAAAGTATAGGTGTCCGCCGAAGTTTGCGGCGCAGCATCGCCAAAAGCCTTTTGCTGGACCAGCGCGACACAGATGACGCCGGGCAGCACGAACAAAAAGACCGGAAATATTTTCAGGAATGCGCAAAAGAGCGGGCCGAGCCGGGCATTTTTCTCATCCTTGGCCGCGAGGACGCGCTGGACGATGGTCTGGTCACAGCACCAGTACCAGATCCCCAAAACCGGGTAGCCGAGCAGGATCGAATACCACGCCAGCCCGCTCGGGTCTTTGGCGTCGCGTGCCATGGTCAGAAAATTTCCCGTGCCCCACGTCACCTGGCTACCAGCGACGCCGGCGAGCGGGTGCGGGTTCGATGCGAGCGTGTGTGCGAGCGTGGCCCAGCCGCCGATTTTGACAAAGCCGGTCACGGTGATGACGATGGCGCCGACGAGCAGCAGGATTGTTTGCACGCTTTCGGTCCAGACGACGGCCAGCAGGCCACCGAGCATGGTATATATGCCCGTCAAGGTGCCGAGCACGACGATGAAAAACATCAGCACGTCCATGCCTAAAATGGTCGTGCCCGGCGCCAGGCCGAGGATTCCGCGCAGCACCCACGCCGCGGTGTAAAGCGCCACACCCATGTGGATGACAATGGCGGAAAACAGCGACACGACGGACAGCACGTCGCGACAACCACGGTTGAAACGGCGTTCCAGGAAATCCGGCAAGGTCGCGACGCGGGAGCGGAGGTAGAGCGGCGCAAAAAATAGTGACAATAGGATGAGGGTAAATCCGGCCATCCACTCGAAGTTGCCGAAGACCAGGCCGTATTTGTAAGCCGCTTCCGCCAGGCTGACGAGGTGGACCGTGGAAATGTTCGCCGCGAACATCGCCAGGCCGATGACCGGCCACGCGAGCGTATTGCCCGCAAGGAAGTAATGTCCGCCTTCGCCGCCGCGTTCATTCTTCCGTCGCCAGAACCCCGCGGCGACGCCGAGCCCGACGACGCCAAGCAAATAGACGGCTATAATTAGCCAGTCTATGTTGCTCATCGGGTTGTTCATGACAGATTGGTTCACGGATATTCTTCCTCGCTTAGAACCACTCGATTTCGTTGATGGTCGGGCCCTGGCGGGCGGAAAGGATGTTCAGCCGGAACTCGCGCGCTTTGACGGCGGGAAAGGTGACTTCAAAGTTCGCGTCCAAAGTGGCGCCGGACAGGAAAGTCTTCCAGGCCGTGCCGTAACGGTATTGCAGTTCATAGTTCTGCACGCGGCCCGCATAGGCTTCATTGATCCGGACACCGTGGATGGTTTTTACCGAGCCCAAGTCAACGGCGATCCATGCGTTTGATACCACGTCGTCCGTAGCCCAGCGGGTGTCAGGGTTCCCATCAAACGCGAACTGCGGGCCGTATTGCGAGGTTTGGTTTTGATAGATGTTGGAGGCGGAAGCCACAATTTGCGGTGCAGCTTCAACGGAGACCGCGCCTTTGATTTCCAAGACCACCGTGGTTGAGATCTCCTCGGCGGCGTTCGTTGGCAGCGTCACCTGCACGCCTTCCTTGGTCTTTTTGGCCGCGAGCTTCGATTGCGACCGGTCCGCGAGCAGATAGGCTTTTTGTACTTTGCTTTTGAGGCCGGGGACGAGCAGGCGGCCATCCGCTGGCCAATCGAAGACATGCAGATAAAGCTTCGTCCCATCGCCTGAGATTTTCTGAGTGCAGCGGCCCCACGGAAGCCTTCGGGTGAACGGGCTGGCAGACGTGCCGTAAATCGCCTCGCCATTCACCTGCATCCAATCGCCGATGGCTGTGAGCCGCTCAAGACTGGCATCGGGAAACAAGCCTTCACTGGTCGGGCCGACGTTGAGCAGGTAATTCCCGCCCTTGCTGGAACAATCGATCAGGTTGCGGACGAGGGTCTGGGCGGATTTCCAATTTTGATCGCCTTTGTTATACCCCCAATGGTCGTTCATCGTCATGCACGATTCCCAATCCACTCCCGGGCCAAAACCCGACGGTGGAATGGACTGCTCGGGCGTGCCATAATCTCCCACCGCACCGATCTGCGCAAAGCCGACCGCGGCGGTTGAGGCCGGCTTGCCGACGCGGTTGTTCACGATGATGCCCGGCTGCAAACTGCGGACATATTGATAAAGGTCATCACCCCGTTCACTCGTCCACGGGTCTTCCCATTGGCCGTCAAACCAAAGCAGGCCGATCGGGCCGTAGCGCGTGAGCAATTCCTTGAGTTGTCCCTTCATGTAGGCGGTGTAACGGTCCATGTCCGGCGGGCGGTTTGTGTCGGCGACATCGTTCCACGCCCGGCGGTTGCCCCAATCCGGGTGGTGCCAGTCCATGATGGAATAGTAGAGGCAAAACTTGATCCCCTCGGCCTTGCAGGCCGCCGCCAGTTCTGCCAGCGGATCCCGCTGGAACGGCGTCCGCTTGATGCACCAGTCGGTCAGGTCGGAGCGGAACATCCCGAAGCCGTCGTGATGCTTGCTGGTGATGACGATATATTTCACCCCGGCGGCCTTGGCGGCGTGCACCCATGCGGTTGCGTCAAACTTGACGGGATCAAACTGGGCCGCGTATTTTTCGTACTGGCTCACGGGCATGTGCGTCTGTTCCAGAAACCATTCGCCATAATAGGTTTCCTTCTGCCACACGCCGGCGGGGATGGAATACAGTCCCCAATGGATGAACATCCCGAAGCGCGCCTCGCGCCACCATTCCATGCGGGCGTCCCGTTGCGCCGCCGATTCATGGATGACAGAGTTTGTCCCGGCAGCGGTTTCAACGCCCGCATGGGCGAAGGCGGCGGTAAAAACTTCCGCGCAAACTGCCAGCGCGATCAACCGGCTCAATCTGTTTTTTATTTTCATTTTTTCGTCAACACAAGGGCCAACGGCCGGTTGGCACGGAGGCGTTTTACCATACCTTGATCAGCACGACGCCATGACGTGGCACAGTGACGCTGAAGGCGTCCTTAAATTTGCCCAAGTCCTTTTGCCGCCACAGGTCGCGGACGTGCAATTTGCCTTTCAGGCCGAGGTCCGACCAGTTGACCTGGACTTGGGTTTCGGTTTCCCCAAGGTTGAACAGGCCAACCGCTTTGGAACCGTCCACCAAGTCTTTGGCATAGACGCATGTCTCGCCGCTTTTCGCAACTGTTATCGCCTGCCTGCCCAGAGGATCTTGATCCACGGCCAGCACCTCGTCGTTTTCCAGAAGGTTCAAGGTAAACGGGTCGAGTTGCGTCATGTCGCAACCGATGAGCAGCGGTGCGGACAACAGGCACCACAAACTGATGTGCGTGTATTGCTCATTTGGAGTCAGACGGCTTGGGTGCAAATGTCCCCAACCCACCTTGCCCACGATCAACATGTCAGGATCATTCCAGTTTCCCGGCTGGGCGAACGGGGCGGCGGCATCCTGCCGGAAACCGATTCCGCTCATGCTGCTCCAAGTATCAACGATGTCGCCGGTCGTCCGCCAGGAATGGCCGCCAACGGCGCCACCCCATTGCCAGACATTTAATCCGCCATATTGGCAAAGGCTGTAAACGATGTCGCGCGGCTGCTGTTTCAGGAATCCGCCCATCACGCGGTAAGGCGGTTGCGCCGCGGCCAAAATAGTTTCGCAGTTGGTCACCACATCGTGATAGGTGCACAGGTCGTATTTTAAATAATCAAAGCCCCATGCGGCGTATTGTGCGGCGTCCTGCTGTTCGTGCTGCCAGCTGCCGGTGCAACCGCCGCATGTCCACGGACCGGGCGAAGAATACAACCCCGCTTTCAGGCCGAGTCCATGGATGTAATCCGCCATTCCTCTCATGTCAGGAAAACGGGAGTTCGGCACGACATTGCCCTGGGCATCGCGGAAAAGCCCTTGTAATGTCGGGTCCTTCGAGTCGCGATGGTTCTGCCAAAAATCATCCACATTGATATACGTCCAGCCGTGATTGATGAGGCCGCTTTTCACCATCGCATCAGCCGCCGCTTTGACTTTCTCCTCGGAAACGGCGTGGGCGAAACAATTCCAACTGTTCCAGCCCATGGGCGGCGTCAGGGCGATCTTCGCGCCTACCACAATCTTGAATTTGCGTTTGGCCGTGCCGAGGGTGTTTTTTGCGCGCAAGGTCACAGCATACTCACCCGCTTTTTCCAATACGCCGGTGATACGGCCGGTTTGTGGATCGAGATGCAGGCCGGCGGGCAAATCATCGGCGGCAAAAATCATCGGCCGGTCACCTGTCGCGGCGATGGTGAACAAGAAGGGTGAGCCCGGCCGAACCCCGAAAATTTCCGCGCCGTTGATGCGCGGCTTGGGTGAAGCCGGCGGTGTCAAAACAACAGCGGCTTCGGCCGGCGCGCTCATGGTTTCCAATTGCACGCCGTCAACAGTCTCAAATTTTGCGTCCACCCAGTCCGCATGGTCGAACGATATTCCGTCGCCCGCATCACCCACTTTCAACGCCAAGGTTTTGACGCCGGCGAGATTGACGGAGAAGCTTTTTGCCGGGGCATCTGCTTTCATCACCCCGCTTTGCCAGAGAATTTTTCCATCACCCAGCACGAAGAATTCAATGCTCGCCGGTGATTTGGAAACCTCGTCATCCGCGCCGACACTGGCGGAAAATGTTTGCACGGCACTTTTGAGGTTGAGGTATAAAATGCTGTCTGCGTGTGTGCCGAGACCGTGTTCGAATTTTTGGCCGCCGATGCTCAGGCCGTGGCCATCAATGGACTGGTTTTTATGGGGATCGCCCCAGCTTTGGATCGTCGGAGTCACGTCCAGGTCATCGAGCCAAACCGTTGCGGCATCGATTTTCACGCCCGCCAGCGCCAGAATGAACAGGCAACCGGTGCATAGACGAATAAAGTTTGGCTTCCGTTGGATAAATGTTGTCATTGCGCGGGGCTTTTCAAAGTGGTTTAAGCATTTTGGATTTATCCATTTAGAATGCCAGATTGTAAATGCGGAAATCTTGTATTATTGTTCGGCGAAGAACTTTGAACATGTATGACCACACAGCCGATCTATCGGATGGGGCACAAGCAGTATGGGATTGATGATTGTGAACCACAGAAAGAGGCGGTGCGAGAGGGCAAAATTGAGTTTCATGCGCTGACCAAAGGCCATTATCCCGGGACATTGATGTCCCAGGATGTGCTGCCTGGGCTTAATAGCATCGGTTTCTGGGATGCCAACACTTCGCAGGACTGGGGGCTGAATCCGCACCGGAACGAAGGGATTAAAATCGTTTTCTTTGAGACCGGAACGTGTGACCTGATCATGGGGCAGAAAACGTTTAACCTCCATGCGGGCAATTTTCTCCTGACCCGTCCCTGGCAGCTTCACAAATTTGGCGCCCCCAACATCGGTCGGGGGCGGTTGCACTGGTTGATCCTTGATGTCGGGGTCCGGCGGCCAAACCAGAATTGGAGCTGGCCGAAATGGGTGGTGATGACCAAGGGCGATATCGCCGAACTTACCGAAAGATGGCGGCATATAAAAAATCCCGTCTGGAAATCCACCCCGTCCATTGCGCAATCGTTCCGCGAACTGGCCCGGTGCATCACCGCCTGGGACCAGCCCCATGCCGTTTCGCGGATGGCCGTCCATCTGAACCTGTTGCTGATCGGGGTGCTGGATGCCCTGGTGGAACAGCAACCGCATGAAAACGAACAATTGACCTCGCGCACGCACACAGTCGAAGTGTTTTTCCAGGACCTCAAGACCGGGAGCATTGACCTTGGGGAGCAATGGACATTGGACCGCATGGCTGCCCATTGCAACATGGGCGTGACCGCGTTTTCAAAATACTGCCGCGAATTGGTGAACACCGGGCCGATGGAATATCTGAACCAGTGCCGGCTGGAGCGGGCCGCGCAGCAACTGCGCACGCGCCCCGAACTTTCGGTGACCGAGATCGCCTTTGCCAACGGTTTTAACTCCAGCCAATACTTCGCCACCCGTTTCCGCCGCCATTTCAAAGTCTCTCCCAGCCGGTTTGTCTCAGCCCCCGTGGTGCCTTCATTAAAAAATGAATGAACGGCGTGGTGGCATTCGCTCCCACACCATAAAAAAGCCGCCGGACAGGATGTCCGGCGGCCGGTGATTACGTAGCTTGTCCTTGGACTTATTGCTTCAAAATGAAGAACTGTAGCGGCGCGGCCGGATTGAGGATGTTCGTGGACAGATTCAAGTTGCCGCCGCCATCAAGGTTATTGGTCAGGATGGGTGTCCATTGGCTGAACGGCTTGGTCAGATTGGTTGAGCCAAGCAGGACATATTGTCCGCTGTTCGAGCCGTTCACCGCGCTGAGGTTCAACGTCGTTCCGCTCACGCTGATGCCGGTCAATATCGGTTGCGGGGTAAGGTCACGAACTTGAACGAGATTCAATTGGGGATAGTCACCGTTCGGAGAGCCCACGCCGCTAAGGTCAATCGTCTGCAGTCCGGTACCATTGGCCACAAATGTACCGACGACATATTGCCCGGGGGCATCGCCAAAATCCACGGTGTCAGAGGTGTTTCCGCCACCGGTGAAGCTTTCAGTCCGGCTATTGCCACGACCATCATTTGCCCAGATTTGGATAAGGTAGATATGGCCCGGCGTCATGCCACCCCAACTCAACGATACAGGCCGGCCGTCGCCAAAGCCTTCGTAGGCCGCCGTCTGCAGCAGATCGTTATAGTTTCCATCCGAAGTGCCGGGATTGTTGTAACCATTGTAGCCGTTATTGAAGCCGATAGTGTTCATGTTCGGGAAATCACTGAACGCCAGAAATTTTGTGCCGTTAACCACCAGCCCGCTTGACCCGTTATTGGCCGAATCTTGATTGTAGGGGGCCCAAGAAGCGAAATAGGCGCCATTCGTGACCACGTCGGAAGGGTCGGAAATGGGCATGGGTGTTTGCCAGGTTATGTCCGGTGTCGTTGTCAGATCGCGAACTTGAACGAGATTCACCTGGGGAAAGGAGCCGTTGGGGGAGCCGGCTGCGCTAAGCGAAATCACCTGCCGGCCGCCACTGTCAGCCACAAAGGTGCCGACAACATATCGTCCGGGAGCATCGCCAAAGTCCACCGTGGCAGAGGTGTTGGAACCACCGGTGAAGCTTTCAGTCCGGCCATTGCCGCGTCCGTCATTCGCCCAGACTTGAACCTGGTAGGTATGGCCCGGTTTCATGCCGGTCCAACTCAATGACACGGGCCGGCCGTCACCAAAACCCTCGTAGGTGGCTGACTGCAAAAGGTCGTTATAATTGGCATCCGAAGTGTTGGGATTGTTGTAGCCACCGTAGCCGTTGTTAAAACCAACCGTGAACAAGTTGGGCAAATCGCTGGACGCCAAAAATTTCGTGCCGTTAACCACCAGCCCGCTCGACCCGTTATTGGCTGAATCTTGATTGTAGGGGGCCCACGAACCGAAATAGGTGCCGTTCGTTTTCACGTCGGAAGGTCCGGAGATGGCGCCGGGCGTTGCCCAGGTCACGTTTGGCGTTGGCGTAATGTCGCGAACTTGCACAAGGTTTAACATGATGCCCGGCGTCATGGTAAAGCTCTGCGAGCCGCCGTCCGCCACAAATGTGCCGATGATGTATTGTCCCGGCACGCCATTGCCGATGGCGACCGGAGCCGAATTGCTGACCCCGCCGATGAAAGTTGAAGTTCCTGGCTGGCTGCCACGTCCGTCATTTAACCACGCTTGGACCAAGTAGGTGTGTCCAACGATCAGGTTGTCCCAAGAGACAATCATGTCACTCGAGCCCGAATTGTAGTTAAACACCGCGACTTGCAAGAGATTGTTGTAGATGGAATCGCCGGTGTTCGGGCTGGTAAAGCCATTGTAGCGGTCGAGGTTAATGCCAGAGCCACTGATGCCAATATCAGTTCCCGGGGTGCCGTAGGTATTAAAAGGCACGCCATTAACCGTATAGTTTTGGGGTGCTGAATTAAAATCACCCTGATAATCGTCGCCGGGCGCCCACGAACTGTAAAGTGTTCCCTGTGTGTTTACATCGGACGTTCCGGAAATGGCGGCGGGTGCTTGCCAGGTTATGTTAGCAGCGTTCACAGCCGAGGCGAGCATGCCGGCAATTGATGCGCAAATGACGAGTGCTTTCATGATTGGTTTGGGTTGCATTTTGGTGGGTACGGGTTGGTGTTTGGTTTGCGGTCGGCTAAATCTTGAAGCGGCGGGTTTAACAAGTGGCATGGATTTCATATGGCATGCGGTTGCCTTTTGTTCAGTGATGATGGTCACACCTTAACGCAGCACTTTTATCCGGTCTTGCAATTTCATTCGGCGAAGAAGATTGAACATGCCGCAAAATTTTCGGCGGACGAAACTTGATGTTTAATATCCTTCACTGAATAATTTTGCACGACAGCCCGCTTTCCAATCTGAAACACTCAATCTTATGAAATCCATTTGCAGCCGCCGGCTCCGCGCATTCGCCTTGCCGATTGGCATGTCTGTAGCCTTGTTCATCGTCGGAAACTGCGTGGCCGAACCAGCGTCGCCCGTCACGTTTGCCGTGCAGACCAAAAATTTCACGTTGAATTTTGCGGTGGGCGATGATGGACGGCTTTATCAACGCGCAGTTGGCGCGGCTGATGCGAATGAAAAATTGCAGCGGACGGATGAAAGCTATCCACAGGCGGGTGACGGATACATCTGGGAGCCGGCACTGCAAGTCGTCCACGCCGACGGCAATACTTCAACGGCGTTGGTCTTTGAGGATCTCACGCGCACGAATGACAGCGCCGGCCGTGAATTGACCCAAATCAAGTTGCACGACCCGGCTTATCCATTGGAAGTAACGCTGAACTTTCGCGCCGATCGCGAACGAGATGTGGTTGAGCAATGGACGGCAATTGTCCATCACGAATCCGGGGCGGTGACGTTGGGACACATGGCTTCGACCGCGTTGCTGCTGCCGGCAAAAAATGTTTATCTGACCCATTTCTTCGGTGACTGGGCGAAGGAGATGTTGTCGCCGATCACCGAGCAAATCACGCCCGGCACCAAGGTTTTGGATTCAAAAATCGGCGTGCGGGCGGACCAGTACCGTAATCCTTCGTTTGTGCTTTCGCTGGACGGTCCGCCAACGGAGAACGGCGGCCGGGTGCTGGCCGGTTCGCTGGAGTGGTCGGGCAGCTTCCAGTTCGCCTTTGACGACAATGGCACCGGCATCCGCGCCCTCTGCGGGGTGAATCCGTTCGCTTCGGCCTATCATCTGAAACCGGGCGAGACCTTCACCACCCCCAAAATGATCTGGGTATGGAGCGCGAGCGGGCTGGGGGAAATGAGCCGCAAACTTCACAGCTGGGCGCGCGATTATGGGATGCGCGACGGTCACAAGACGCGGGCGGTATTGTTGAACAATTGGGAGGCAACCGGCTTTGATTTTGATTCCAGCCGGATTGTGGGTCTCTATGACCCGGCGAAGGAGATCGGAACGGAATTGTTCCTGCTGGATGACGGCTGGTTTGGAAACAAGTATCCGCGGGTGAATGACCATGCAGGACTGGGTGACTGGCAACCAAACCGTTCGCGCCTGCCGGACGGGCTCGCGCCGCTGGCCGGCGAAGCGGTCAAGCGCGGTCTGCGTTTCGGCATCTGGATGGAGCCGGAGATGGTGAACCCCAAAAGCGAACTGTTCGATCAACATCCCGACTGGGTGATCCGCCAGCCGAAACGGGAATTGGAATTGCAGCGCAACCAACTGGTGCTGGACCTCACACGTCCTGAAGTGCAGGCATTCGAGTGGAAAACCATCCAAAATATCCTGGGCGTCCCGAACATCAGCTACGCGAAATGGGATTGCAACCGCTACCTTACGCAGCCGGGCTCGTCTTATCTTACGCCCGACCGCCAGTCACATCTTTGGATCAATTACGTGGACGCGCTCTACGCGTTGATGGACAAAACGGCAAAGAAATTTCCAGACACGGAATTGATGCTGTGTTCCGGCGGCGGCGGCCGTGTGGATTATGGGGCGTTAAAATATTTCCATGAATTTTGGCCGAGCGACAACACCGATCCGGTGCAACGTGTGCCGATGCAGTGGGATTATTCATATTTCTTCCCGCCGATGGCCATCGCCAGCCACGTGACGCATTGGGGCAACCGTCCGATGCATTTCGCCTGCAGCGTGGCGATGAGCGCGCGGTTCGGCATGGATCTGGATCTGAACAAACTGTCCGCGGCGGACAAGGCCATCTGCGCCGGGGCCATCAGCGCGTATAAACAGATCCGCGAGGTCACCCAGTTGGGCGATCTGTACCGGCTGGAGAATCCGCATGAAACTTTTCGCGGCGCAATGGGCTTTGTGTCCTCCGACCGTTCGCAGGCCGTTGTGTTCGCCTTTCAATTGAAGGATGGCCAAAACGTCGCGGTACATCCGCAGGGGCTTGACCCGGCCAGGAAATACACGGTCCGCGAATTAAATCCGGCCCCGGGCCGGGCCGCGATGCCGCAGGAAGGCAAAACCTTTACCGGCGAGGAACTGATGCGCGATGGCATTGTACCTTCATGCTCGCAAGCCGTGGAAGCCTCGGTCATTGAACTGGGTTCGTGATTCTAAAACATCTTTTGTTGGCCGTGCCATTTTTTTTGCCGGCCGGTGTCATTTTAGCGGCTGTGCGAGCAAATAATTTTATGAATACAGGAAAAGCGTGTGTTTGGTCTGGCGTGGCATTTTTTTGGCTTACGGCCATGGCGCCTTTGTTTGCCGCTGAAAACAAGCCCATGCCATCGGAAACAAATATCCGGTTCGCCGCGCCGGCGAGGGATTTTACGGAATCTTCACCGCTAGGCAACGGCCGGCTGGGCGCCATGATGTTCGGCGGCGTGAACGACGAGAGGATCGTGCTGAATGAAAGTTCCGTATGGTCAGGTTCGCCCCAGGACGCCGACCGCCCCGACGCGTACAAAGTTTTGCCCGAAATCCAAAAACTGTTGCTGGCGGGGAAAAACCCCGAAGCCGAGGCGCTCGTGAACGCCAACTTTACCTGCCAGGGGCCGGGTTCAGGCGGCGGGCAATACGGTTGTTATCAGGTGCTCGGCAACCTGCACCTGTCATTTTTTCCGGGTGATACCAACTTGCCGGCCACACATTATCGACGCGAATTGGATCTGAACGATGCGGTGGCCCGGCTGGAGTTTGATCGCGGCGGGGTGAAATTCAGCCGTGAAATGTTCGCCAGCGCACCGGACCAAGTAATGGTTTTGCGCCTGAGTGCAGACAAGGCTGGACAAATTTCCTTCGACCTGCGGCTCGACCGGCCGGAACGGTTTGCCACCACCGGCGGCGGCGACAACGGCCTGGTGATGACTGGCTGGCTTGATAACGGCAAGGGCGGCAAGGGTGCACACTACGTTGCGCGCGTCCGCGTTTTGAACAAGGGTGGAAAAGTTTCCATCCGCGGCGATTTTATAAGCGTGAGCAATGCAGATGAAGTTGTCCTGTTGATCGCGGCGGGAACGGACTATCAAGGTTTCGCGGGCCGGCAAACCAAGGACCCATTGGCGGCAACGCTGAATGATCTGAACCTGGCCTCAAAAAAATCATACAAGTCGTTGCGCGAAGCGCACATCGCGGATTATCAGAAATACTTTAACCGGGTCTCGCTCCAACTTGACCCGCTCGACGCGGCGGCGGAAAAGGCGATACCCGAACGGCTCAAGACGGCTGAAAAAGGTCCCGGTGATCCAAGTTTGGCGGCGTTGCATTTTAACTTTGGGCGTTATCTTTTGATTTCCTCATCGCGGCCGGGCGGGTTGCCGCCGAATCTCCAGGGCATCTGGGCGGAAGAAATCCATACGCCATGGAATGGTGACTGGCATCTGGACGTGAACGTGCAGATGAATTATTGGCCGGCAGAGGTCTGTAATCTTTCAGACTTAACCCAACCTTTGTTTGCATTGGTCGCTTCGTTGCAGGAACCGGGCGCGAAAACGGCGCATGATTATTACAATGCGCGCGGTTGGGTGACGCACGTCCTCGCGAATCCGTGGGGCTTTACCTCGCCGGGCGAAGGGGCGAACTGGGGCGCCTACAGTGGCGGTTCGGCGTGGCTCTGCCAGCATTTGTGGGATCATTATGAATTCACGCAGGACCGGAAGTTTTTGGAATGGGCATATCCGGTCATGAAGGGTGCGGCGCGATTTTATGCGGACATGCTGATCGAGGAGCCGGAGCATCACTGGCTGGTCATCGCGCCGGCCAATTCGCCGGAAAATGGCTTTCGTATGGCGGATGGACGCCAGGCCGGGGTTTGCATGGGGCCGGCCATGATGCAGCAACAGGTGCGCTATTTGTTTGGGGCGTGCATCGAGTCGACAAAAATTCTCGGTGTAGACGAAGATTTCCGGAATGAACTGACCAGCAAACGTGCGCGGCTGGCGCCGACCCAGGTCAGTTCGGATGGAAGAATCATGGAATGGTTGCAGGAATATGCCGAGGTAGAGCCGCAGCACCGCCATGTTTCGCATCTTTGGGGATTGTATCCCGGCGATGAGATTTCGCCATACGCCACGCCGCTGCTGGCCCAGGCCGCCCGCAAAAGCCTGGAAGTGCGCGGTGACGAAGGCGTGGGGTGGTCCCTGGCGTTCAAGGCCGCATTGTGGGCCAGGCTTGGTGATGGCAATCACGCCTGGCTATTTGTGCGCAAGGCGCTTTTTCCGGTGACCACTCAGGAAATGAGGTACGACAACGGCGGTGGCGTGTATGCAAACCTGTTCGATGCCTGCCCACCATTTCAAATTGACGGAAACTTTGGCATCACGGCGGCGATCGGCGAAATGCTGCTGCAATCGCAAGTCGATAAAATCGAATTGCTACCCGCGCTCCCGGATGCCTGGAAGAACGGAAGCGTTTCCGGTCTGCGCGCGCGCGGCGGTTTCAAAGTGGATGAGACCTGGCAGAATGGGAAACTGACTTCAGCCACGATCCGTTCGGATACGGGCGGGCCTTGCAATGTCAGCTACGGCGCCAAAACCGTTGAGTTAAACATCAAAAAAGGGAAATCCGTCAGCCTGAGCGGCAATCTGGATTTAGCCGGTGCCGTAGCGCCCCAGATCAAATGAACCGGTTGAAAGGCCGATGACCGCCCTGAGCAACGGAGTTTCCGGCGGTCTCATCCGGTATGGCCTGAATTGGATACTTGCTTTAGCGCCACAAAATCTTAATATGTCCGTCGCACGTTGCCCACGTGGCGGAATTGGCAGACGCGCTAGATTCAGGTTCTAGTGAGTAAAATCATACAGGTTCAAGTCCTGTCGTGGGCACCATTTCTCACCTTCGGTGAAAAAAGCTCCAAATTCCAACATCCAAGCACCAAACGGTTGCTTGGAGCGCAGGTGTTTCAAGTGACAAAGTTCCACTGATGAGCAACGTGCTGGCAGCCGTTGAAGCGATCCGAAACGCCGATGCCCTCCTTATTTGTGCCGGGGCCGGGATGGGCGTGGATTCAGGGTTGCCGGACTTTCGCGGCAATGCAGGTTTTTGGAAAGCGTATCCGGTGGTGGCGCGGCTGGGCTTGAGCTTTTCAGAACTCGCCAATCCGGCGTGGTTTAAAGAGGATCCGCATCTGGCCTGGGCATTTTACGGGCATCGATTGCAGCTTTACCGGGAAACCAAACCGCATGAAGGCTTTGCCATTTTGCAGAACTGGGCCAAATCCAAAAAGGACGGATATTTTGTGTTCACCTCCAATGTGGACGGGCAGTTTCAAAAGGCCGGATTTGACGCCGAGCAGATTGTGGAATGCCATGGTTCAATCCACCACTGCCAGTGCGCGAATTATTGCCGGAATGATATCTGGCCGGCGAAGGATGCGGCAGTCCGGGTGGACATGACCACGTTCAGAGCCGAAGACCCGTTGCCCCAGTGCCCGCGTTGCGGCGGCATGGCCCGACCGAATATACTGATGTTCAATGATTTTGACTGGGTGCATGAACGCAGCGCGGAGCAGCAAAAGAGGTTTGTGCAATGGCAGCGGAGATTGGAGGGGCACGCGGCCAAAATTGCCGTGATTGAAATGGGGGCGGGTGCGGCCATTCCATCAGTCCGACATGAATCGGAAAGGATGGTCAAACGGCCGGGCCGGACGCTTATCCGCATCAACCCGCGGGAACCGGAAGTGCCGGCCGGTCAATTTGGCCTGGCCATGGGAGCTTTGGCGGGAATCCGGGAGCTGGACGAAGCGATGACCGGGTAAACAACCACGCGCAAATCAGCAGAAAATGGCAATTATCTCCCGGGAAATGCCCGAAAATGTTAACAAATTTTGATTTTCTTTCGGCGGGAATTTTCTATTATGCACGGCCGTTGGATGAACCAACGGCGCTGCGTTTCGAGAAACCCGATTAAGAATTTATGCCACTGACTCATACCAAAGACCTGTTCGCGAAGGCGCTCAAGGGCAAATACGCCCTCGGCGCGTTCAACGTCAACAACATGGAACTCATCCAGGCGATCGTTGAAGCCTGCGAAGAGGAAAAAGCCCCGCTGATCCTCCAGATCTCCAAGGGTGCCCGCCAGTATGCGAACCCGGTTTACCTCAAGAAGCTCATCGAGGCCGCCGTCAGCCTCTCGAACGTCCCCATCGCCGTCCATCTGGACCACGGTGACACGTTCGACCTGTGCAAACAGTGCATCGATGAAGGTTTCACGAGCGTCATGATTGATGCGAGCCACGAGGAATTCAACAAGAACGTTGAGATCACCAAGAAGGTCGTGGAATACGCGCATAAATATAATTGCTCCGTCGAATCCGAGCTGGGCCACCTGGTCGGCGCGCAGTTCGACGAAGGTGAAGAGGGCGGCGCCCACTCCATGAGCGGCCACTACACGGTGCCGGAAGAGGCGGTCAAATTTGTGAAGGAATCCGGCTGTGATTCACTGGCGATCGCGATCGGCAATTCCCATGGCGCTTACAAGTTCAAGGGCGAGCAGCACCTGGACTTGGAACGCCTCAAGCTCATCAAGAAGGCGCTCATGGATGCGAACCTCGGCGATTATCCGCTGGTGTTGCACGGCGCGTCCAGCGTGCCGAAGTATCTCGCGGACGAGATCAACAAGTACGGCGGCAATATGCCGGACTCGCAGGGTGTGCCGGAAGGCGACATCGAGATCGCGCGCCGCGTGGGTTGCACGAAGGTGAACATCGACACCGATTTGCGCATGGCGATGACCGCCGGCATCCGGAAAGTGTTCGCGGAAAAGCCGGGTGAA
>DATHQS010000161.1:0-7885 GCA_035482455.1 Candidatus Acidiferrales bacterium
GAATGGCACCACACCCGTGACGGACTGGGCGGTCATCCCCAACTACAACCTCGGCCCGGCGGATGCCTTGGTGCTCGTGGCCATCACGAACGCCGCGATCAACGCCAACATCACCGTCAGCAACGTCTGGCTGCAAATGGATACCTTGAGCCGGCCCTGACCAACCCGCGGCGGGGTGCTGGCCGTGCGCCAGCCCCCGCCGCCAAATCGCCAATCGTAAATCGTCCATCGTAAATTTATGAACTGGATCACCATCACCAAGGCCACGCTCTATGACGCGCGCATCGCCGCGTTGATCGATGCGTGCGACACCGCCGCGCTGGCGGTCAACCAATCCGCCCGTTCGCCCGGCATCATCCAGGGCGTCGTGGATGACATCCGCCGCAAGGTCGCCAGTTGTCGGCACAACCAGCTCGATGCCGACCTCACGACCATTCCCAAAGGCCTCAAGAACATCGCCGTCACGCTCATCATCGCGAAGCTGAAGATGGCCATCGAACAGGACTTGGGCGAGGACGACCGCCGCGAAGTCGCCACGGCCAACGCCAATCTGAACCGCGTGGCCAATTGCGATGACGTCGTGGACCAGCCGGACGACGCCGTGGATGCCGCGATGGAACCGACCGTCGCGCCGCCCAGCTTCGGCACCCGCTGCCGCCATTTCACCGATACCACCCAGAACGGCTGAAATAAAACCCGATCCCAAACCTCACCCAGGAGATAACCCTATGACCGCCGGCACAACCATCCGCGTGGAGACCGATACCGCCACGCCCGAACTCCGCAAACTGCTTTCTTCGCTCACGCCGGAGAACCTGGCCGCCCGTTGCGGTCCTGCATTGCAACGGCTCACCCAAGATCATCTCGCCGCCCTCGGACCGAACTACCACGGCTACCCCTCCACGCACTTCTGGGCAAAGTTTGTGCCCAACATCCGCTGGCAGCCCGAAGAAAGTGGCGTATCGGTCAGCATTCAACCGGTGACAATCCACGGCCGCTCCGTCGGCCTGCGCCAGCCCGTTTATGGCGGCCCCATCGAACCGCAGGCCGCCAAGATGCTCGCCATCCCGATGTCTGCCATCAGCTACGGCCATGTGCCTGCTGATTTTCCCGACCTCATTGTGGTCCGCACGGCCAAAGGCGCTTTCCTTTGCCAGCTGAGCGGCTCAGGAAATGGCAGCGAGCCGTCGATTGGCCGCCGCCAAAACGGCACTGCCGGCGCGCCCAATTCTGGCAATCTGGTTTTTCTGTTCATACTCGTCCGCAGTGTCATGCAGGCGGGCAATCTCGCCGTGCTGCCGTCGGACGAAGAATATTTGCAGGCCGCCCGCACGGCCATCGGAGGTGCCAATTGAGCGATACCATTCAATACCAGGACCTGTGGCCGTTGCTGCAGGCGGATATCAACAACCTGTTGCAAGCGGATGACCTGATCGGCTCCCGTCCGGGCATCATCGTGGAACCGGGCGACATCCAATCCGTCATCGATGCCAAGCTCGCCCGCGTCATTGGCGCTGGCACGGACGGCAAGCTCGGCGTCGGCTATCTCACGTTGCCCATCGAACGTGCGACGGATGAAAACCCGAATATCCCCGGCAGCCCGCTGAAGCTCACGCTCACCATCGACTTCGTCGAGAACGTCATCATCAACCAGTCCGCGAATGGCACGAAGATTCCCATCCGCATCTACGCGGCGCGCGCGGCCAAAATCTTGAAGCTCTACACGCCGGTCGGCTTCACCCAAAGCCTCGTGCCCGCCACCCCGGTCATCTCGGAATTTACGGATGACAAAAGCAAATCCCTCCGCGTGGGCCGCGTGGAGTTTACCGCCTACGAGGCGGACGACGCACCCATGCGCCGGCTCGACCGCCCGCAAATCGGCGTGACCGGTGACGTGACCCAGCTCAGCAACCTCCGCTGCCAGATCAATTCCGGTCAGCCGCTGGCGACCGTGACGCAGCCCGCCGCCACAAATATTTTCTACACGCTCGACGGCTCGCATCCCTTCGAGCGCAACCCCGCCGCCACGCTGTACACCGGCCCCGTGACCATCACCGGCCCCTGCCTGTTCCGCTGCCGCGCCTTTGGCACGGGCGACCAGCAGCTCGCGAGCGACACCGCCGCCAAGAATTTTGTTTAAACACCCCAACCAAAAAACCTGAAACCCAGAAACCCAATCAAAAAATTATGAATCGCAGCGATCTTAAAAGAATCCCTGGCCGCCTGGCCTGGAACTCCATCAGCCTCTACTCCAAGGGGGGCACCACCATCGATCAGGAACTTCAGTATGCCTCCGAAGAGGTGAATGTCGTTGGCATGGGCAAAGTGGATAACCGGGACAAGGAAGCCAATTACAAGATAACCCTCACGCCGGACGGCCGCATGTCCACGGCGATCGCCTCTAAACTCTGGCCGTATAACAACCCCGTGATCGGTTCCGGCATCTTCACCGACACCGATGTTCCGGCGCAGATCCACGGCAATGACAGCTCTTTGGATACCTACGCGTCCGTGGCCGTTGAGACGATGCCGCAGATGATTTTTCACCCGGTGAAAACACTTGTCGGCCAGGTGACCCTGCTGGCCTTGCGTGGTCATACGTCCGGCGCGATCGACGCCTGGGCCACGACCGGTTCCCTGCTCACGGAAGCGGACACCGGCGGCTCGTTTAACGATTCCACCGTTCCTTTCGCCACTTCGGACATCATCACCCAGAACTATACCCTGAACTGGGGCAGCATCACCAACTGGACCGCGCTCGATTTTTACGACGGCCTCGTCTTCGAGCCCAAGATCGAATATGTGGACGACAATGTTGCCGCCCATGGCCTCTTCAACCGGCGGATCAAGTCGGTCGGCGGTTTGTTGCGCGGCATCCCCATCGGCCTGGCCCGTTCGGAAATCCAGTCCAAATTAAACATCCAGGGCATCGCGGGAAAAAGCTCGCCGGCCGTCGCCCGCGGCACGAGCGGCGCGGCCAAGGCGGCGGCGGTCACCGTCACCGGCCTTGATGGCAAAGTCTACCTCTCATTCCCCTTGGGACAGCTGATCAAAAGCAAAAAACAGCACGGCGTGGAACAGCTTCGTGAAGGCGAGGTCGCCTGGGAAGCCCTGCCCGTTTTCGACTCCGGTGCCCGTGGCGCTTATTTTACCACCCCCATCGCACCTGCCTCCTGACCGTCAACCGCCCTAAAAAATGTTAAAGCTCACCTTCATCCCTGATGGCGCGCTGCCCAAGGACGGCATTGTGCTGTGCAACACCACGCGCTCCCTCGCGGAGCTGAACGTGGAGTTCAACCACCAGCGAGTCATCAGCGTCGAGCAGATCGCCACCGCCCTCGGCGGCGGCGCGGCGGCGTTCGCGCAGGATTTCAGCAACCAGCGGAATGTGCTGAGTCTGCGCGTGCGCCGCTCCGTGGACTTCACCGCCCCCAATCCCGTGGCCTTTGCCGATCCAGAAGCCGCATTCTTATTCACCTTGGACCAGCCGGCATACTTCCCGTCCACCGGCATCTTGCAGATCGATATCCTGGGCGCGACCACCGGCGCCAGCCAACGCTGGATGCTTAATACCGCCGTCAAAGGCATCCGCAACAAGTTCGAGGACCTCGGCATCGCCCCGGCCTTTGATTACCAGTTCGACGGCGGCCTCATCACCCCCAACTCACCCTTTTAACCCCATGAAACCCCAATTCTATTTTAACAGAAGCAAACAAAGAGAACTAAGCCTGATGCTTTGTTTCCTTTGTTCCCTTCTGTTCAATTCCGTGGCCGCGCCGGCGCTGACGCCGTTCTTCCAGACCTTTTACAACGCCGACGGCTCGCCGCAGACCAACGTCATCACCCTGTCTGCCTACCCTGCCCAGAACATCTGGACCGTCGTCGGCACCAACGCGGTCTATGGCGGCAAGACGATCACGCTGACGCCGGACACGAACGGCTATGTCGCCGGTTCCATTTCGCCCAACCAGTACCGGCTGCAATTCGCCGGCCTGGATTACAACCTCTACGTCAGCATCCCGAACACTACGAACGCCCTGCCGTTGGCCACTTACATCATCAATACGCCGGTCATCGCCGGCGCACCGCTGAACAGTTACGCGCTCATCACCAACCTGCTCGGCTACGCCCCGCCGCTGCCGACCTATGCGGGCATCACCGCTGCGCTTGGTTATGTGCCGGTGACGAATAACTATCCGGCGCTCACCAACATACTTGGCTTCATCCCCGCAACCAACGGCGGCCCGCTTGCGTATTCGCAACTGCCTTGGGCACCGCCCACCAACACACCGGACGGCATCGTTTACGCCCTGCAATATGCGCCGCCAACCAACACCCCGGCCGGAATCCAGTACGCGCTCGGTTACACCCCACCCACGAACAGTTATTCCGCGCTCACCAACATCCTCAACTTCGTCCCGGCGACCAATGGCGGCCCCATCGCCATTGCGCAGTTGCCCTACGCGCCGGCCACGAACGGATTTGTCGGCGTCAAAGCCGCCCTCGGCTTCCAGCCCGCCACCAATCCGCCGGTCTTGATCACTACCAACATCGCGTTCGTCGGCCCGAACACCACGAACACGCTCTACATCACCAACAGCGCCATCCAGCGCATGAGCACCCCCTGAGGCAACGTGACATTGCATCCAATCTTAACTGACCTGACTTATGGCTGATTCTGATAAAGCATTGAAACTCTCCGTCGATGTCGACGTCACCGGCAAAGAAAAACTCCATCAGATCACGCAACTGATTGGCAAGGTGACCACCCCGGAACTCGGCGAGGCGCTCGGCGCCACGCTGGAAGGACCCATCGGGATTGCCACCGCAGCCGTCATCGCGTTTAACGCCCTGAGCGAGAGCATCAGAAAAACCAATGAAGAGCTGGACAAGATCGGTGAAAAGGAAATCGCCGGACATCTGGCAAAAATAAATGCGGTGCGCGATGCGTGGGATGAGGTCAAAACCAAGCAGGCGGAATACATCGCTCAATTGGCGGATGCCGGCCAGGACGGCGATCCGGTCGGCACCCAGATCCGGCGCATCAAGGAAATTGAGGCGGCACAACTTGAGAGCGACAAAAATGTGATCGAATCCCTCGGCAAGGTCATCGAGCAGAAAATCCGGGCGGCGGGCGGTTCGGAAGCGGAGGTCGAAGCCGCCCGCCAGCACACCCGGGCAGCCATTGATGACTTGAATGATGCCGGCGCCAGCCGGTCGATTGCAGACAAGGAAAAGATCCTGTCCGACGCCAGAATAAACGAGCCCGGACTGGAAAACGCGGAAGTCGTCGCGGAAAAGGCCGCGCGCCAGGCGGCCGGCCGGTACGCGCTGGAAAAAGGCAACCTCGACGAGTTGCAAAAGCCCGGGGCTTCCGCGGCGCTGGACGACAAAATCACCGCCGCCGAAGACGCCCTATCCGGGGCGAAATATGCCCGTGACTTCGGGACCAATAAGGACGACCCGGCGTTGATGGCGGCCGCGCAAAAAAAAGTCCAGGAGGCGGAAACCGAATTGGCATTGCAGCAGCAGATCATGGCCAATACCCAGGCGAGGCTGGCCCAGCTTGAAATTTTGGTGCCAAAATTGGAACAGGAAAATGCCAACGCAAAACAAGCCTGGGAAGACGCCCAGCGCGCAACCCTGCTAAACAAACACCGGCTGGGGACGTTGCCCGGTGAAATCGAACAGGACAAGTCGGTCACCCAAATCAGATCCGGCGGACGGGCGGCAGCCGGGGTATTGGGAGATGACGTGGGGAAAGTTATCGCCGCCGATACCGCCCTCCTTGCTGGCAGGCAATTGGACGCAAACCAAACCGCACAAATCGCCGCTTTGAAAGTGCTGCTGGAAAAAGCACACGAAAACTCCACCCAAATCTTAAACCTGATCATGGATGGTGTAAAAAAGCACGAGTCGGTTGAACAGATTCTCTCCGAAGTGCAGGCGAGGCTGGCCAACGCCCGCAGCAACATCCAAGGATAACCCATGCCCCTCTGGACCATCACCTATGACAACGGCTCCGGCCCGGTGGAAAAATCCGCCGCGGACTGGGGACTCAATGCCCAGCCCGTCATCCGCACGCGCGACCGCAGCGAAACCGTCTTCAGCTTCCGCATGGCCGGCGCGGATCCCGCCGGCATAATTCCCTTTCCTTTCAAGTCGCAGGTCATCATCAAACAGAACCGCACTTTCCTCGGTGGCGCGTGGAGCGGCACCGGATTCGTATTCATCGGTTACCAAACCACGGAAAAGGGCCGCGTGGATGGCCACGGCCAGGGCGTCATGCTCGATTTTGCGGATGTCATCTGGCTGCTGAAGAACACCACCTTCCAGCAGTTGTGGAAACAGAACGCCAGCGACGGCCACGGCGGCGTCACCACCACCACCGTACCCGTGAGCCGCTGCATCCTGTTCATGGACATCAATTCTTACATCGCCACGCCGTGGAGCATCAAGAGCGTGCAATGGCAGGTGCAGGAGATCATTGCTTACGCCGCGACGTGCGGCATTAGCGTCCAGGCTGGCCTGGTTGATTACTCCGGGTTCTACATCAACTACTGCCACGTCAGCGCCATCAGTTGCTGGGACGCGCTGTTAAAATGCCTCGAACCCGTGCCTGACGCCAAAGTCTGGGTGGATGCCTCCACCACGCCGCCGAGCCTGCATGTGCGGACACGGGCCGCGATAGCGGCAATGGCAGCTCCCGCTGGGAGCGCGCCCGGCCCCATCACCCTGCCTTGGCGCGCGTCGGATGCCAAAGGCCGCCGGCATTTCACTTCCGAACTCACCCCGCGCCATGACCTCGTGCCGCCGCAGGTCGTTTTGCAATACATGATCAGCAACACGTTGAACGGCCAGCCCGCGCCCACGTGGTTCAATGACGTCTATCCCGCCGGCAGCACGGGCCAGATGCCCTTCGCCATGGTCGTGCCGATCGACCTCACCGGCGCGGCCACCACCACGCAGACCGCGCAGCTCGATTGCGAACCGCTTGCCTGTATCGGCGGCACACACGCCGCGAAGCGCGCCTGGTGGGCGAGCAAACGCGGCGGCGAGCAGGACAAGCTCTCCGATTTCCGCGTGCGTTTCCAGGATACGAACGGCAACGCCGTGTTCATCGGCGACGCCACCGTGACCGATGACACCGGCGCGCCCATCGACCTCACCGCCTATCCTAACCGCATCGTGAAGGGCAACTACCACGCATGGATGAAGAACGGCAGCACGCAAATCAACGCCATACGCGCGCGTGTCCGCGTAAAAGTGCAATTCGCGGAATACGATGTGGTCAGCACCACCTCCGCCGAGACGGACACCGCGGGCAACGTCATCCGCAAAAGCCCGTCGCAAGAGCTGCTCTGCCATATCACGCTCACTAACGCGCCCGGCGGCGTCACCAATTTTCAGAACTCAAATGTCTCCGGCGTGGCGGAATCACCGGCAACCAACCTCGCGCAGAACATCTACAACTCCCGCGCCGCCTTGGATTACGACGGCACTCACGAAATCATTGACCCTGGTGTCATCGGCAACACTGCGCCGCTCTCGCAGATCATCGGCCATTGGAACGTCTTGAACATCACCGGCGGAAAATCGGCCTGGGCCACGGCCAACATGACCATCGCCGGCAGCGAGATCAACCTGATGACCAACCATCAGCGCATCGACATCGGCCCGAGCAAGCATCTCTCGCCGCAGGATTGGAACGAGATGCTGCAATTTTTCCGCAACCGGCGCGTGTTCATCTTCGCCGGCCAGCGTGCCACCGGTTACGGCAACGCCGGCGGAACCGTGGACATGGCCCGCAACTCGCCGGATGCGAACACTGTCCATGGCCTCAATGTTGATAGCGCGCACGTCGCGATCAAATACGCCACCGAGA
>DATHQS010000162.1:0-3973 GCA_035482455.1 Candidatus Acidiferrales bacterium
TATCCGCGTCCGAGTAATAGGGCGCGTTCAGCAACGCGAGGAAAAAAATGACGATGCACGCGTAGCGGATCATCCCCGAGATGATGCCGAGATAATACTCGCCGCTGCCGAACGCATTGCTGCCGGAGACTTTTTCCCGGAAAAATTTGGCCGCAAACGAGTAGAGGGTGAACACCACGGCGACGATGACCAGGTAAGAGATCACATAAGCCGTGGTGCGCTCGTTGACTGAATTCCCGATAATCTTGTGGACGTAGCCGGTTGACTGCAGGAGGTCGCCGAGCATCTGACAACAGAAACCCGCGCCGGTCACCGCGATCAACCAGAAGGCCGTCGGCAACGCCTCGCGGCTCATGCCGCGCTTGCGCCCGCGCCAGAACCCGAAGGCCAATACCAGCACGATCGCCACGTCAAACCAGTTGAATGACAGGTTTTGCCACCACGGGGTAGTTTTTTGGACAGCGGCTGCAATCATAGTTCAGATATGTTTTGCCGGTCTTTTACCAGCGAGTTTCGTGCCAAAAACGTCACTTAGGGTTCGCCGAAAGCCAGAATCGGATGTCGGACGTCTGCGGATTGCCCGGGTCCAATTCCAACACGGCCTGATAATGCTCCCGCGCCTGTGTCGTGTCACGCAAAGACTGCGCGCAGATGTTCGCCAGCGCCAGGTGCGCCCGCACCTCCTTGGGCGACTCCGCGAGGATGATCTTCAGCTGCTCCGCCGCATCCGGGATGTAACCCGCCGCCTTCAGCGCCAGCGCAAAATTGTAGCGCGCATCCGTGGAATCCGGCTGCACCACCAGCGCCAGTTCATAGCGCGGCAGCGCCACGGAATAATTCCGCAGCCGGTGCGCCAGCACCCCGGCGTTGTACTGCGCCTCGAACCAGGACGGGTCCAGCGTCGCCGCCTGCTGGTACCACTGCAGCGCGTCCGGCCATTTCTCATCCAGCTCGAACACCCGCGCCTTCGTGAACGCCCCGTTCGCCGCCGTGCGGTCGCCCGCCGCCGGCTTGCGCGGCGAAAAATAATTGTACCGCGCAAAGATCGGCACCGGCGTGACCGTCGCCAGCGGTTTGGCTGCGGGCACCACCACCGGCGGCTTCGTGTCCGCCAGGGTTTCGGACCCGGCTCCGCCCGGCAACGGCGTCAAACCTTCGCCGCGATACTTCGTATTGTCCGGTGTCGCATTCTTGTTTGAGCCGCCAAAAAGTTTTCCCCAAAGGGTTTTCTTCGGTTGGTCTTCCGGGGCCTCCTCCGCGACCGGCGTTTGCGCGTCCACCGGGGCCGGTTGTGCCATCGCCACCGGCGTCGAACCGGTCCTTGGCGTGATCACGATGGGTTCCTCCGGCTTCACTTCCACCACCTGCACCGGTATCGGCTTGATGGGCGCCGGATTTGCATTCACCGGCTTCGACACCGCCGGTTTCGGCGTGGTGGTGGAACGTTGGGTGACAACGTTGGAAATTTTCGCCTGCGGTTTTGTCTCCACCACGGCCGGGGCGGACGGTGGGGCCGGCCTCTCCGCGGGTGGCGCCGTGGCTGCCGCGACTCTCGCCTCCGGCCGGCCTTCCGTCTCCAGGCTGCTCGCCAGCGCATCGACCTCCGCCCAGTTCGCGGGACGCGTCTTGAGCGCCAGATACGCATGGTAATTCTCCAGCGCCGCCTTGTTATCGTGCAGATATTGCTGGCTGACGGTGGCGAGGTTCAGGAGCGCCGGCGCATAATCCGGATGCGCCTTGACCGCCGCCGAGAAAAATTTGGCCGCGTCCTGCGGTTTGCCGCTCTGCGCCCGCGCCAGGCCCAGGCCGTTCAATGCCTCCGGACTGGTCGCATCCATGTGATACACCGTGCTGTAGCTTCTTTCCGCCGCCACCGTGTCGCCCAGCTTCAATTGCGCCGACCCCAGCTTCAGCCAGCCCGCCGCTTCGTTGGGCCGGTGCAGCGTATAGGCCGTGAACTCCGTCCGCGCCGTGTCCGCCTTATTCTGCTCCAGCGACAGGGTGCCCAGGTTGAAATGCGCCTCCACCAGGTCGCGGTCATACTTCAACGCCGTCTGGTACGCCGTCGCCGCCTCGTCCGGCTGGCCCGCGCCCTGCAAGGCCACGCCGTAGTAGTTCCAGGCCGGTGCATTGGTGATCAGCAGTCCCGTGGCGGTCTTGAACTGTTCCGCCGCCGCCGCGTAGTCGCCACGGTCCAGGTATTTCTTGCCCTTGAGCATTGCCCGCGGCCCCGCCGGGGTGCATCCGGCAACGACCAGCGCCAGCGCAACAAATAAAATTGCGCCTCTGAATGAAATTTTTTTGGCCAGCATCCGCCATGGTGGTATCATTGGCGACTGAAAGTGTCAAGAAACGCACGATTCCATTTTGCCCTGTTGGCCCTGCTTGGCTGGCTCCTGCCGGCCGGGGCGGAGGACTTTTTTGCGCCCCGCACCACCAATTCCGCCGTCCGTGTCGTCGTGGCCCAGGGCGAAAACCTCTTCGACGCCTACCAGCCCTACGATGACCGCGTGGCCGCCATTTTCAACCGCGGCCTCATCCGTTTCACCCAGACCACCAACGTCGTCGCCGCCTGGCGCAGCCTCGTCGCCACCAACGACACTGTCGGCATCAAGGTCTTTTCCACCCCCGGCATGCTCACCGGCACCCGCCCGGCCGTCGTCACCGCCATCGTCCGCGGCTTGCTCGCTGCCGGCCTGCCCCCGGACAAGGTCATCATCTGGGACAAGCACGCCGGCGACCTCCGCAACGCCGGCTACTTCGATCTCGGCCAAACCTTGGGCGTCCCCGTCATCGGCGCGGCGGAAGCGGGTTATGACACCAACAATTATTACCTGCCCGATTCTCCCGTCATCGGTGCGCTCGTCTGGGGCGATGTCGAATTCGGCAACACCAACAAGGGTGTCGGCAAAAAATCCTTCCTCTCCAAGCTCGTCAGCCAGCGCCTCACCAAGATCATTTCCGTCGCGCCGCTCATCGATGAAAACTCCGCCGGCACCTGCGGCCATTTCTTCAGCCTCGGCATCGGCAGCGTGGACAACACCCGCCGGTTCGAGGAAAGCGGCGACCGCCTGGCCGTCGCCCTGCCCGAACTCTATGCCCTGCCTTCCATCGGCGACCGCGTGGTGCTGAACGTTACCGACGCCCTGCTCGGCCAGTATCAGGGCGGCCCCGCCAACTACCTGCAATACTCCACCATCCTCCAACAGCTCTGGTTCAGCCGCGACCCCGTCGCCCTCGACACCCTCGCCCTGAAAGAACTCGGCCGCGAACGCAAGGTCGTCTCCGCCCCCGAGCTGTCCAGCAACTTCGAGATCTACACCAATGCCACGCTCCTCCAACTCGGCATCAGCAATCCGGCGCGGATCCAGATCGAGAACGTCCGTTGAAACCGCATCACCCGCCCACCCGCACCGGCTGATAGCCCGACAAATTTCTCCGTGCCTTCGATTCATAATTTTTTAGTTGGATTTACTTGGATTCGCCCGGATTGGCCCGTCGCGCCGTAGCCTTGGCGAAGGCGGAAGCGCCCGTCTCCGACCCGGCAAGGTGGAGTTTGGTGGAGCCTGGATATTTGGGGTTTTTAGTCATTCGTCATTCGTGCTTGGTCATTCCGCGGATGCGGCGGGTTTAATTTGGTTTATTTTGATGGCCAGTCCGGCATCGGACTTTTCATTGGCCTTTTCGCAAATTTCAAATTTCAAGTTTTCGCTCCTTGGCGTCCTCGGCGCCTTGGCGGTTAAAAATTTTTATTTTTTTTAAAAGTGATGGGAAACCTTGGGAAATCATGGGAAACTTTGTGAATCTTTGTGAAACCCACCGCGATTTTGGACTGCGGCGGCAGAGCGATGGCATCGACGCCGCTTTCGACTGCAACCAAGATGTTCTTGATCCAGATCGTCGCCCGCCCCGCCCTTAGTCTGACATTCATGTCATTCACCCCTTCATTGAATCATACTTGTTGAAAAGTTGA
>DATHQS010000163.1:0-3065 GCA_035482455.1 Candidatus Acidiferrales bacterium
CGGCGCTGGGGATTTAAAGGCCTGCTGGCGGAACTGGAAGCACAGTATCCGGAGCGGCAGACGGAGTTGATTTGAAAATGAATTTGCGAAGTTTGACCAAACTAGTGGCCAACATCGGAAACGATGTCCTGGCAGCGGCGGGATTTTTTAGACAATCCCGCCATAGTAGTGTATTGTCCGCTCGCCCCATGACATCCATAGCGTCCACACGAGCTACATTTGCAACCGCCTGCCTGGGAGCGGCGTTTCTTTCACTTTTGACGGTCCGGGTTTCCGCCCAGACCAATTACTACAATCCCAACGGGACTGAATATTCCGTGGCGGGATCCCAACTGGGCGACCAGATGTATCCGGCCGTGGCGCTCTCGGCCACGGGGGGATTTTTGGTCTGGCAGGACAACATCACCGACGGCGACGGCTGGGGCATCAGCGCGCGCCGGTTGAACAGCACCCTGTCGGGCACACTGAGCACGTTCCGGGTGAACCAGGCCGGTGCGGGCGACCAGGAACATCCTTGCGTGGCGATGTTGAAAAATGGCGGCGCGGTTTTCGCCTGGCAGGGCGGACTGGCGGGCAGCCAGCATATTTATTCGTGCTTCGTCACCGCAAGCAACCTCTTTGTCACCACCAACGATGTTCTGGTGAACACGTACACGAACAATTTCCAGGTCAATCCGGCGGTGGCAACGCTGGCCAACAGCAACGTCGTCGTGGTTTGGGGCAGTTTTGACCAGGTGAGTTCCAATTCTTACCAGGACGTCTACGGGCAGATACTTTCGCCGACGGGACAAAAAATCGGGGGGGAATTTCTGGTGAACGAGTTCACGAGCTTTAACCAGCGCACACCGGCGGTGGCAGCGACCGCCAACGGGGGCTTTGTGGTGGCCTGGGTTTCCGAGCAGGAACGGATCATCCCGCCCAGCCTGGGGACGAATGATGTCAATGGCGGAGTGACGTACAGCGCCAACCAGATCGTGACGCCGAGCGTGGACATTTACGCCCGCCAGTTCACCAGCACCGGAACACCGGTGACCGATGAGTTTCGCGTCAATACGGCCAACAATGTGACGGCAAATCCGAGCGTGGCTGCGGCCACGGACGGGACTTTCATGGTGGCTTGGGGGGAAAAGGATGGGCAAGTGCAGGCGAACGGCTGGGACATTTACGCGCGGTCGTTTGACACCAACGGTACCGGAGGGGCGTCGATTCGTGTGAACACGCACCTTGACGGCGATCAATATACGCCGCATGTCAGTTCGCTGGGGGTTGATTACCTGGTGATCTGGACGAGCCTGGGCCAGGACGGGTCGTTCCAAGGTGTGTATGGGCAGTTTATGCGCACCGGCGGCACGCTGACCGGCGGAGAATTTCGCGCGAACACAACGACGGTCGGCCGGCAGATGCAACCGGCCGTGGCCTCGGACGGGGGGACACAATTCCTGGTCACATGGACAAGCTTCACCGGCGACCCCTACAGTTTTGACCTGTTTGCCCAACGTTATGCCAATGCGGCGGCCGTGTTGCAGGACATGCCCCAGCCGTATGTCTATGCACCGTTCGTGGTGAGCAACAATGTATACCAACCGCGCCTGGTGGTCACTTGGGCGCCTTTGCTTGGCATACCGGTGGCCAACTATGAAGTTTTTGTGGATGGCAGCAGCTCCCCGACCGCGCTGGTGACCAATAACCAATGGACGATGACCGCGGCGAACGGGTTGACCGTGAACAGCACGCATTCGTTCCAAGTGGATTATGTGACGACGGACGGCCGGCGCCCGCAACACCTTTCACCTGCGGCCAGCGGGACCACCTGGCAGGGCTACAGCTGGGGAGGAATTCCGTTCGAGTGGATGACGGAGTATTACGGCAGTGACATCAGCCAGTGGCCCTCGGCGAATTCCAAGCTGGGCGGCACGACCATGACAGTCATGCAAGTATTCACAAGCGGCGGGAATCCGATGGATCCTTCCACCTGGCTGAAACAGCAATTGACGAAGACCGCGCAGGGGATGTTCTTGAACTGGTGCACCCAGCCCGGCGCGACATACCAAGTGCAGGTCACGAGCGATTTCACAACCTGGAGCAACGTCGGCCCGGCCCGGTTCGCCGCCGGAACGGCTGACTCGATGTACGTCGGCGGCAGCCCGACAGCCTATTACCGGGTGGCACTATTACGCTAACAAAATTTTTATGCGGCAAATGATTAAAGTTTTAGTTTCGATTCTCCTGCTGGCGGCTGGCTTGCAGGCCAGTTGGGGTTTTGCGCTGCTCGGACCGGAGGGCAATGGCGGCGATGCCTGGCAGGTCATAACTCTTGGTTATTCCCCAACATACGCTGATCTAAGCACCCAGACCAGTCCCGGTGGACCGGTCTATTTGGGGGATATCGGCGGGCCAAAAAACATTGGCGAGGAATACCGGCGCAATACTTCAAAGGTTTATTATGCCTACGATGCGAATTTCCTTGGTTTTTTTGGAACAACCGGCGCGGATGCGGCGGACGGCGCCTTCGCCATCATGAACAATTTGACGAACGTGAGCAGTTACAGCAGCGATCTCTCAGAGTTCCCGATGACATCCCAGCACTTTAATTTCAAGGCCCAATCCTTGTTTTTGACCGATCTCAAATCGGTCACGCTGCATCTGCTGGTAGAGCAGATGGGGCTGGCCCCGCCGGAACGTTTCACCTGGACGCTGGCAGAACGCTTTGTGGGGCCGCCGCCGGGCTGCCCGCTCGATGTGGATTACCTGGTGCTGCAAAGAAATTTTGACATCAGCCCGACATCGTTGAACACGCTGCAATATTCATCGTATGTGAACAGCGTGCTTTACAGCTATTTTATCGTTGAATTATGCTCCCCGGCAGATGGTTTGGGGCGCCTGGCCTACACCGTCCCGTTCGCAGTGGATCCGAGCGCCGAAGAATACACGTCAGTGGCGGCGAACAATGGTGACGGATTTGGCGGGGCGCTATTCAGTTTTGGCGGCGGATTGCAAGCGGGCGGATTCTATACCGGGCTGACGCGGGATGACGTGGCCGGGCTGAGGTATCTGTTGCGGGCGGG
>DATHQS010000164.1:0-10584 GCA_035482455.1 Candidatus Acidiferrales bacterium
TCCCAAAAGTATTTCAGTGTCGGCTCCCACTTTTTATCCACTTGGGCGTTGGTGGCGAGGTGTCCAACGGTGGCCCAACCGTGCTGCTGGTTCCAGATCAGCACGGGCAGGGTGCAGAGCGCGAAGATGCCGAGCGCAAGCCACGGGCCGGGTTTGCGCAGGTGTGCGCGGGCGGGGGCGTGGAACGCGAAGAATATGCCGAAGCAAATGATCTCGAACGCGGCGGTGGGTTTATTAAGAAAGCCCAGGCCGACCGCGAGGCCGACGACCAGCCAGTCGCGGGTGGTGCCACCGGGCTGCACTGCGCGCCAGCCGGCGAGGACCGCCCACATCCAGCACAGCACGAGGGGCGGATCAATGGTCATCAAAATCGAGCCGACGCAGAGCAGCGGCGTGGCAAGCGTGACGATGAGCAGGAAGAACGCCGTGCGCGGGGTCGTTTCGCGCGCGATGAAGCGCAGGATGAACACGCTCATGATGGCGGTGAACAGCGGCGAGCAGAAGCGCACGCCGAATTCCGTATCGCCGCCGATGGCGGTGCCCAACCACTGGATGAGCGCGATGCCGGCCGGCTTGCTGTAATACGAGAGCGCCAGATGCTTCGACCAGAGCCATTGATACGCTTCATCGCCGCTCAGGTTGATGACGCCGCTGCGGATGTAGATCCACCGCGCCACGAGCGCCAGGATGATGACGAGGTAGCCGAGATTGAGCCAGTCTGTGCCGGAGGTTGGAGCTTGCAGGTTGGAGGCTGCAGGTTTTGGATTTATCAGATCCGGCAGTTGCGAATGCCAGGTGGGGAAAAGTTTTCGTCCGATGGAACTCCAAAGGGACTGCGCCGCCACGACGAAGGCGATGGCATAACCCGCGCCGAGAACGGCGCCAACAGTGACATCGATGGGAAAATGGACGCCGCAATAAACCCGGGAAAAGGACACCGCCGCCGCGAGCGGAAACAGGAACCAGCCGCTGCGCCGGTAAAACAGGAATGCAATCATGGCGACGGCGAACGTGTTCGCGGCGTGGGCGGACGGGAAGCTGTGGTAACCGCCGCAGGGGAGGCGGATGATGTCGTCAGCCATGGCAACGCACGGCCGGGCACGGCCGACGGCGCTTTTGATGGTGCCGATGATGAGCGGGTCGCCGAGCGCGACGACCAGCAGCATGAAGGCCGCGCAGAGGCGCAGGCGGTTTGACCCAAAATAAAGCGCGAGCGGCACACCGATGATGACCGCCGGCAGCCAGGGCACGCCGCGGCCGCTCAAAATGGGCATGAGCCAGTCAAAGAGCGGGTTACTCAGCGTGCTGTTGATGAAATGAAACAGCGCGTGGTCAATGGATAGCAACCAATGCATTATTGTGAGTGTAGCGGGAACAATCCTGCGGGGGAAATCTCAATTGCAGGGAGATAGGGTTCGTCCTCCTTCTCGTCCTCGTCCTCGATCTTCCCGTCCTGCAAATAAAAATCTCACCTTGATTAACCTTGATTGACTTTAATTTGGCCAAATTCTCATCCACCCGCATCCCGCGGGGTGGGGACGGCTCGTCCCCACGATTAGCCGGACAACTCTCCGTCTCATTTTGGTCTTCAATTTTTTTAGATATCTCACCTTGATCAACCTTGATTGGCCCCAATTCAGTCCTATCTACATCCAGCCGCACCTCACCCACCGCTGACGAGGCGGCAACTCTCTCTTGTGATCCATAACCTCTCTTCAGCCCATGACTGGTGGAGTTTGTCGCGCTGCGACAGACTCTGCCTGCAAAGCAGGCACTTTGTGGCTGACTATCTCTCCCTGACGGTGAACAACCCTCCAGCTCGGTTTGCATCTCCTCCTTTTTAGAATTTTTCTCACCTTGATTAACCTTGATTGGCCCTGATTCACCCTCATTCCCCTCTTTTTCCGCCCCCTTCCGCTCTTGCAACAGCCGGAACGCCCCCGCCAGCGCCTCCTGCACCTCCGGCCACTGCCTCGCCGCCATTAAAAACGCCGTCATCACCCGTCGGACGTCCGTCTGATGCCCCGCCTCAAACCGTTCCTTCGCGAACTCCAGCTTCTCCAGTTCCAGTTCCAACCGTTGCTCACGATGTTCCCCCCGTTGCAACTTCAGCACATCCTGCAGGATCACCCGCATCAGACGCCACCGCCGCTCCACCGGCACCGGCGATTGCTGCCACTCGCGCACCACCGCCAGGTAGCGCACCGCCACGATCGTCGCTAGTTGTTCCGGTGTCACCACCGCCGCCCCGGTTGGCTGCTGGGTGAATGCCCGCATCTCCCGCTCCATCCGCCATTCCCGGAATCCGCCCTGCTTCCAGTTGGTTATGTTCTGTTCATTGATGGCCGCGCCGTCAAACTCCGCCGCCAGCAGCGCCTTTACCGCCGGCAATTCATTGAGCCACGCCACGAGCCGGTTGCCCGGCTCGCCTGCGTCCAGTTTTTCATTCACCTGCTCGCGGATCTCCCGCGGCAGCCGGCTGATTTTTCCAGTAGCCATGCCCGCACTGTGACAGAAGGGGTTGGACAAAGGCTGTCCAACCTAAAAAATCGTTTCACAGGCTAAAAAGGGAAGAAACGCGCCGGGGATGGCCATAATGGGCGGCGGCTGTGTCGGGGGCAAGGGACCAGCCGCAGCGCATGATTTTGCAAAGGCCATTGGAACCACTGACGTGCTCGACAATCGGCTGCACTGCTGTTGGCCTTTCAGACACAGCGCTATCAGCCGCCATTTCTCTTATAGGGTGAAAGGGATGCATTCGGCGACGCTATAACGGAACTTGCGCCTTTTCATCCGGTGTCCCGCGCCATTTTCCCCGCTCGCGGATCTGGTTTCAAACCTGACACCATCAGGAATAATCACTAACGATCGGAACACCGCGCATTTCGGCAAGACTTGGCCGCGTATGAGACTCAAAACCGGATGCAGCCTATCCTTTTGTTAGGCATCATTTTTTTCGCTTTAACTCAATTCTCTGCCCAGTATTGGACCAGACGAGATCGCTATGGTCTATCCGGACAATCGCCAAACGATCTACACTGCCAATCGCTTGGAAATTCGTCGTATCCTGAGCGATGCAGTTCGTGACCGTATAGACGATGTCCGAAGCGTCAACCTTCCACACACCCTGATACGTCAGATGCTGCGTGGGACGAGAAATTCTCGATACAAAACTACCATCGGATGCGAATGTGATCTCGTAAGCCTCATCACGCATCCAAGTCCCCGCAATCTGATCGCGCAGTTTTGCTTCGCGGTGACATCCGGCTAACAACAAGAACGAAATTAACATGAGGGCGCTGCGTGTCATGATGCCTAGACAGTATGGCTGGTGATGAAAGCGAAGAAGGTGTCTGCTCTCCGAGTTAAACGTGGGTTGCGCCGCGTGAACGGTGCCGAGCCACAGGTTGTGGTACTCATGCCCCAGACAACAGATGAATGGAAAACAGAAACCATGAAGCCATACATACTTCGCCAACCCAAACCTGTCGAGCCGCAAAAAGTCATCCGCGCCTCTCGCCCTCAACCGTCACTTGTCACTTCCCATCCGGCGGCAAATTGATGCGCTCGGCAACACTAAACCGGAACATGCGCTTTTGCATCCAGCGCACAGCGAACAGGTCATAGAGCGCCGCAAACGCGCGGTTCCAGACACCGTAGTGACTCACGCCGGCAGCCCGCGCATGGTGGCGGACGGGGATTTCCGTGATGGTATACCCTTCGATCTTGAACAGTGTGGGCATGAAGCGGTGCATGCCCTTGAAAAATTTCAGGTTGTCCGCGCACTCCCGGCGGAACATGCGGTAGCCGCAGGCGGAATCGGTGACGGTCTCCTGCGTCATCCAATTGCGGATGCCGTTGGCGATCTTGGAGGAAAGCTGGCGGATGATGGAATCGCCCTTGGCGCGGTTGGCTTTGCGGTTGCCGCAGACGCAGTCGAAGTTCTTGATGGCCTCGAGGAATTGCGGCAGGTCGGCGGGATCGTTTTGGAGGTCGGCATCGAGCGTGGCGACATAGCGGCCTTGCGCGGCCTTGATGGCGGCCCAGATGGCGGCGGACTGGCCGGCGTTTTTCGCGAACCGCACGGCGCGGATGCGCGGGTCCTTGGCCCCCAGGTTTTGCAGGATTTCCCAGGAATTATCCGTGCTGCGGTCGTCGGTGAGGACGATTTCGTAGGAGATGTTCAGCGGATCGAGCGCGGCCTGGATGGCGGTGACGAAGGGAATCAGGTTGTCCGCCTCATTATGACACGGGGCGACGACGCTTAGGGTGACTGGCTCAGGCATGCGCTTTCAGCACTCAATACTTAATACACGACCAGCGAACGGACCGGGAAACCGGACAGTTTTTTGCGGCCGTCCAGAAACTTCAACTCGATGAGGAACACCGTCTCGACAATTTTTCCGCCCAGCTTGTGCACGAGCGCGGCGGCGGCGGCGGCGGTGCCGCCGGTGGCGAGGAGGTCATCCACGAGCAGCACGCGGGCGCCGGGCTTGAGCGCATCGGTATGCATGGCCACGGTGGCGTGGCCGTATTCCAGCGCGTAATCCTGCTCGATGGTGGTGAAGGGGAGCTTGCCCTTTTTGCGGACGGGGACGAAACCGGCGTTCAGTTTTTTGGCGGCCGCGGCGGCGAAGATAAAGCCACGCGCATCGATGCCCACAACGGCGTCCACGCTGCCGGGCGCAACATTTTGCGTGATGAGGTCGATCACGCCGGAAAAGAGGCGGGCATCGGCGAGCACGGGCGTGATGTCCTTGAACTGGATCCCGGCCTTCGGGAAATCCGGAACGTTGCGGATGGCTTTTTCGATTTCAGCAGATGTGACAGGTTGGGACATGGTTCAGATTTGCTTGTGCTTGGTTTTCTCGAGCCGCTCGATCATTTTGCGCAGCTTCCGCAAGGCGAGGTTCTGGATCTGCCGGACACGTTCACGTGTGACGCCGAATTTGACGCCGACATCTTCCAAAGTCTTTTCCGTGCCGCCATCCAGCCCGAAACGGTAGCGCAGGATGGTGGCTTCGCGCTCATCCAGATGCTTGACCATGTCCTGCAACATGCTGACGACGGTTTTGTCCTCAAGCTCGTCATAAGGATTGACGGCGCGCTCGTCCTCGACCATTTCGGAAAAATTATTGGAATCGTCGTCGCCGATGGGCGCATCGAGCGAGGCGGGGCGGATGGAGGCGGTGCGCATCTGCGCCACGCGCGAGGCGGTGGTGCCGAGCTCGGCGGCGAGTTCCTCGTCCGTCGGTTCCCGGCCGAATTCCTCCTGCAACTTCATCGCCGTGCGGCGCATCCGGGAAATCTTGTCCACGAGATGAACGGGCAGGCGGATGGTTTTGGACTGGTTGGCCAGCGCGCGCTTGATGGACTGCTTGATCCACCAGGAACCGTAGGTGGAGAGCTTGCCGCCCTTCTTGGGGTCAAAGCGTTCGACGGCCTTCATGAGGCCGATGTTGCCCTCACTGATGAGGTCGAGCAGGGGCAGGCCGATGCCTTCGTAATCACGCGCGATTTTGACGACCAGACGGAGGTTGGCCTTGATCATGTGCTCGCGGGCCTTCTTGTCGCCCTTCTTGATCTTGGCGGCAAGTTCGATCTCCTCCTGCGGCGTCAGCAATTTCACCTGGCCGATTTCGCGGAGGTAAAGGCGGATGGCGGTGTCGCCATCGTGGCGCTCAGATTCGCGGCGGATGAAGCGGGTGGTGTCGCCCTCGGTGGGAACCACCACTGGCGCTTGCACCGGCGAATCGGCCAGCGTGCGGGGAACGGAGACGACCTTGGATTCGGCCGGAACGGAATCCTGCTTCCGCGACTGCTCCGGGCCCGCCTTGCGCTTTGTTTTTTTAGCCGCCATGAATGGACGAAAAGTTAAACGTGGGGCGTCAGGCTGCAAGCAAATTAACTGCGGTCATCGTTGGAGGCGGCCGAGACATAGTAGAACAACTGCAGCACCGAACCGACCAGGGCGGCAACATAGGTGAGGGCGGCGGCATCCAAAACCTTGCTTACGCCTTCCCGTTCGGTCTCCCGGACGAGGCCTAGGCGGAAGAGCTGTTCCTTGGCCCGGGCACTGGCGTCATACTCCACCGGCAACGTAATGAGCTGGAACAAGGTCAGCACGGCAAAGATGGCAACCACAATCAGCATCGCCCCCGAAAGATGGAGAAACATGCCGGCCAGCAGGATGCCCATCCAGGCGTAGCTGGCGATCTGGGTGATGGGTACGAGCGCCATGCGCAAGTTGAACATGCCATACCCGGCCTGCTGTTGGAGGGCATGGCCGGCTTCGTGGGCGGCCACGCCGACGGCGGCGATGGTGTTGCCATGGTAGTTTTCCGAGGACAGGAACAACGCCCGCTTGGCCGGGTCGAAATGGTCGCTCAAATGGCCTTCGACTTCCTCAACCGGCATGTCGGTGAGACCGGCCCGGTCCAGGATATGGCGGGCGGCTTCGGCGCCCGTCATGCCCGAGCCCACGGGCACCCGGCTGTATTTGCCGTAGGCAGAATGCAGTTTCATCTGCGCCCACAGGCCGATCAGCAGCCCGGGCAACATCACGAACAGGACATAATTTGTATTCCAACCAATCATAGATTTATATCAACCGTAGCTTTAGACCGTGCGCCGGGAAAAACATTCAACAGATCCCCGGTGCGGCGGACGGCATTTAATTAACCATGGAATCACCCGGATGCAAACGGGCGGGGCGGTGACCAGCCTGTCGCAGAAGTAAAATCAATCCGCTGCATCACGCCGGCTGGTGCAATACCATGCGCAAAAAATGCTTTAGCTGCTTGCCAATTTTTCCATAACTCGGCAAATTTGACAAAACTTAACATTATTTAGAATCAAGGTGACATGAGCAAAGAAGCAAAACTGGATCTCGATGGAAAATCTTTCACGCTGCCAACCCTTGTCGGCAGCGAGGGTGAAAAGGCGGTGGATGTGTCCGCCTTGCGCGCGAACACCGGCTACATCACGCTGGACGACGGCTACGGCAACACCGGCTCGTGCGTCAGCAAGGTCACCTTCATCGATGGCGACCAGGGCATCTTGCGCTACCGCGGCATCCCCATCGAGGAGCTCGCCAAGGAATCCAATTTCATCGAGACGGCATATCTTCTCATCTACGGCACGCTGCCGAACCGCCCGCAGTTGAAAACGTTTTCGGACCTCCTCTCGCACCACCAGTTTCTGCACGAGGACATGACGTACCATTTCGAAGGCTTTCCGACGGGCGCACACCCGATGGCGATCCTGTCCTCGATGATCAACGCGGCGAGCTGTTTTGACGAGGGTCTGATGAACTGGCAGTGGGGCAAGAACAAGGAGTTCGAGGTGTATGTCGCAAAACTGATCTCGCAGGTGCGGACGATCGCGGCATATTCGTACCGCAAATCGCACGGGCTGCCGTTGATCTATCCCAAGCAGAGCTACAAATATACGGCGAACTTCCTGCACATGATGTTCTCGATGCCGTACGAAGATTTTGAGATCAAACCGGAAGTGGTCAAGGCGCTCGATTTGATTTTCCTGCTGCACGCGGACCACGAGCAGAACTGCTCCACCTCGACGGTGCGCATGGTGGCGTCGTCGCAGGCAAACCTGTTCGCGAGCTGCGCGGCGGGCGTGTGCGCCTTGTGGGGGCCGCTGCATGGGGGCGCCAACCAGGCGGTGCTGGAAATGCTCGCCCAGATCCACAAGGAAGGCGACGACGGCTCGAAGTTCATCGCGGCGGCGAAGGACAAGAACAGCGGCAAGAAGCTCATGGGTTTCGGCCACCGCGTCTATAAGAATCACGACCCGCGCGCGACGATCATAAAAAAGGCGTGCGATGACGTGCTGGCGAAATTGCATATCAGCGATCCGTTGTTGGACATCGCAAAGAAATTGGAAGAGGCGGCGTTGAAAGATTCGTACTTCGTGGAGCGCAAACTGTATCCGAACGTGGATTTCTACAGCGGCATCATCATGCGCGCCATCGGGATCCCGGTGGAGATGTTCACGGTGATCTTCGCGATCGGCCGCATGCCGGGCTGGATCGCAAACTACAAGGAGATCATGGAGGAACCTAAGAGCCGCATCTACCGGCCGCGCCAGATTTATACGGGACCGACGCAGAACCATTACATCCCCTTGGATGAGCGGAAGTAAATGACAGTTTGTTCATTTGCTTTTTGTAACAAAGTCGGGATATTTACAAGCGTCAAAGGACCGGCAATTGTGGCCTTTGGCGTTTTTTATTTTTATAGATGAGCAAAATTTTGGTCATAGATGATGAGGCCTGGTTGCGCGAGATGATCCGTCTGGCGCTGGCCCAACATGGCTTTGAAGTGATCGAGGCCGGCGACAGCCACGAAGGCATCAGCATGGCGCGCGAGCACCTGCCCGACCTGGTCCTTTGCGATGTCAACATGGACAAGGCCGGCGCCGGGTACACGACGCTCGCAAAACTGCGCGAGGATGCCACGACGGCGGCCATACCTTTCATCCTGATGACCGGCCTGGCCGATGCCGCCGGCATGCGCCACGGCATGGCGTTGGGCGCGGATGATTACCTGCCCAAGCCGTTCAAGATCGACGAGCTGTATGCCGCGGTGGAAGCGCGGCTGAAAAAGGTGCGCACGGTTCGCGAAGAAGCGGAACGGAAACTGTCACACCTCCGCAACCAGATCTCGTTCATGCTGCCGCATGAGATGCGCACGCCGCTCAACGGCATCATCTCGAACGCGGAACTGCTGGCCACCAGCGAGGAGATGCCGCTGCCCGCCTCGGAAATCGCGGTGATGGGCCGGGAAATCTCGCAATCCGGCCAGCGGCTCGAACGGCTGATCGAAAACTTCCTCGCCTATGCGCAGATCGAGCTGATCGCCGCCGACCCGCAGAGCGTGACTTCCCTGCGCGAGGCGCGGATACCCAACCCGGGTGAAATCGTACGTAACACCGCCAGGTTTCTGGCGGACCGCGCTGGCCGCGTGGCCGACCTCGTGGTGGAGGTCGCGGATGTGCCGTTGGGCATCGCCGAGGAATATTTCAATAAGATCGTGACCGAACTGGTGCAGAACGCGTTGAAATATTCCGAAGCCGGGACGCAGGTGCGGGTGCGCCTGGCCTTGCTGCCGGGCGAGGTGGAATTTACCGTGCGCGATTCCGGCCGCGGCTTTTCCACCGAGCAGATGAAGCGCATCGGCGCGTACGTGCAATTTGAGCGCAAGATGCAGGACGTGGAAGGCCTCGGCCTCGGCCTCACCATCGCACGGAAACTCGTCGAGCTGCACGGCGGCGCACTGACCATCGAGAGCGGGCAGGGGAACGGTTCGACGGTGATGGTGAAACTGCCGCTCGCTGAAAAAATCTGAGGTTTAGAACGGCAGCTTGGTGTAGAGCCGCCACAGCCCGTAGGCAATCCCTTCCGCCGTGAGAAATATCAGCACCAACCCCAGAACGGGCGCGAAATCCACCTTGCCGAGGCGCAGGGGGATTTTTTGTAAGGGCGATAACAGAGTCTGCGCGGTGGCATGGACGTACTTCCAGAACGGGTGCTTGCCGAAATAGACATAGCTGTTCAACAGGTGCAGGACCAATATGGCACCGAGGGGAAATTTCCACAGGAGGTAGCTGCCCAGGCCGATGATGAGTGATTGTTCAAAGCGCTCGGCGGGCAAAACCGCCCGGGGTGAGATTTGCAACCAGCCAAACACCCAGCTGGCCAGCCACCAGAACAGGGCCGTTGCAAAAAAGGGCAGGATGATCTTCGCCCAGCGCGGCCAGTCATCCACGCGGCCCAGTGGAACCTTGACCAGGCTGTGAAACGGTTCTGGACCGGCGAGCAAGGACAGCGGGAGCAGGCACAGGTAAAAGATTCCCAACGTTAGGCTGAAGCTGAAGAAGGAAAATACGGACATCCGGTAAAAATCATCGCTTCGGAAGGGGAGATTGGTCACGCCAAAATCCAGATGTCCCACCCAGAAAGGCACCATATAGCGATAGATCACCGCGCGAAACAGCAGCAAGACGGCGATGAAGACCAGCAGGTGCCAGCGACGGAGCTTTTTTGGCGCGGCCGGGCGCAGCGTGCCCATCAGGGTCGCGGGCCGGCGCTTGGTGAGCGGGTCAAACCGGAGGGAGCGCCAGTTCAACCACAGCAGCAGGCCGGCCAGGTTCAGGATGAAATCGACTATGCTCATACGTTGAAGCGATTAAGCGAAATGCGCTGAAGCGTAGGAACGCTTAATCGCTTCAACTCTTAAACTTTGCAACGCCCTCACATCATCTTCAACAGCGTATCCGCCATCTCGCTCGGCGTGACGGCGATGCCGATGCCCGCCGCCTTGAACGCGGCGATTTTGGCCGCCGCCGTGCCCTTGCCGCCGCTGACGATTGCACCGGCGTGACCCATGCGGCGTCCCGGAGGCGCGGTGGCCCCGGCGATGAACCCGGCGACCGGCTTCTTGCAATTCGCCTTGATCCACTCCGCGGCTTCTTCCTCGGCACTGCCGCCGATCTCACCGATCATGATGATGCCGGTAGTTTCGGGGTCGGCATTGAATAGTTTGATGACATCGAGGTGCGAGGTGC
>DATHQS010000165.1:0-2969 GCA_035482455.1 Candidatus Acidiferrales bacterium
ATCGTGATCCCGTCCGAAAAATATCCGCTGCCGGCGGCGACGTTCGCCGAAATTTTGGCGACGAGCGACCTGCCGGGCGGCGTGGTCAACATCCTGACCGGCAAGCGCGCCGAACTGGTGCCGCATATCGCGACGCACATGGACGTCAACGCCATCATGGACGGAGCAGGGGATGCCGAGACGGCGGCGAAACTGCAAGGCGGCGTGGCCACGAACCTCAAGCGCTACGCGAACCATGCGTCGGCGGATTGGTTTTCGGCCAAGGCGGAGGATCCGTACCGGATTCTGGACGCGATCGAATACAAGACGGCGTGGCATCCGATTGGGATTTAACGAGGCGTGGGCAGAGGATTTTATTCCACCAAAGCCCGGGCGGGGTGATTGGCTCCTTTATCCAAGGTTGCCCATTTCATGCCATGCTTTTGTGCGAGATTGGCAATATACCAGTCGGTGCTTTTACCGGCAGATGGAAAAGGATCACCTTCAAGCGCGGAAATGTCAGCGGGGACAAATTGGGGGCGGTCGATGTCCTTGAAACTTTTCAGCAACCGGCGGGACTGATCAGGTGTTGCGTTATAGGCTTTCATCGCAACGCGTAGAAAACCGAGTTCGCTCAAGGGACAGATGGCCAGCTTTTTCCCCGCCGCCCAAGCAGTTACTTTTTTGTTGTGCACATGGTCGTCCAACAACAGTGCGATCAGTGTGGAAACGTCCAGCAGGTAGTTCACGGAAAGTCCTCCAAAGCCTTTTCGACCTCGGCTTGCGTGATCACCTTTCCGCGGCTCAAGAGCAGGCGCCCATTTCGTTTGATGATGCGGGGGCGGGCGGGTTCCGCCGGCACAAGCCGCCGGAAGCGGATTTCGTGCTCGGAAATTTTCTCCACTTCATACCGTTCGCGGGGCTTTACCAGGCCCTTCAGCGCCCCGGGACGGTACCGGTCGTCAATTTGCGTGGTGTAGGTTACGCTCATGGTGGGAATCTCCCACAAAGCGGCGGTGTGTCAAGGAAGATCAGGCTGCCACTTCAGACGGGGCTTTCCCGCCATTCACCAGGAAGAGCACCGCCATCCGCACGGCGAGGCCGTTCGTGACCTGCTCCAGAATCACCGAGCGGCCGCAGTCGGCGATCTCGCTGTCGATCTCCACGCCGCGGTTGATGGGACCGGGATGCATGATGAGGGCGTCGGACCGGGTCTTGGCGAGGCGGGCTTTGTTGAGGCCAAAGAGCTGCGTGTATTCGCCGATGCTGGGGAACATGGTCTTGCGCTGGCGTTCGTGCTGGATGCGCAGGAGGTTGATGATGTCGGCATCGCGGATGGCTTCATCCACATCATGCGTGACGCGGCAGCCCATCTTTTCAAAGGTCTTCGGGACGAGTGTGGAAGGGCCGCAGAGAGTGACGTTCGCGCCGAGCTTGGTGAGCGCCCAGATGTCCGAGCGGGCGACGCGGCTGTAAAGGATGTCGCCTAGAATGGTGACGTTCAGTCCGGCGATGCGGCCTTTTTTCTCGCGGATGGTGAATACATCAAGCAAGGCCTGCGTGGGGTGCTCGTGCGCACCGTCGCCGGCGTTGATGACGTGGGCGTCCACGACACGGGTCAGGAAATGCGGCGCGCCGCTGGCGCTGTGGCGGATGATGATGAAATCGGCATTGAGGGCCTCGAGGTTCAACGCGGTATCCTTGAGGGTTTCGCCTTTTTTGAAGGAGGACGCCTCGGCGGAAAAATTCACGATGTCGGCGGAGAGCCGTTGCGCGGCAAGCTCAAAGCTGATGCGGGTGCGCGTGGACGGCTCGACGAAGAGGTTGACGACGGTTTTGCCGCGCAGGGCGGGAACCTTCTTGATGGCGCGTTCGCCGACGGCTTTGAAGCCGCGGGCGGTGTCGAGCACGGTAATGATCTCGTCCGCGGTGAGGGACTCGATATCGAGCAGATGTTTTTTGGTCCAGCTCATTTCTTTTTCAAAAGCACCTGGTCTTGGGTCGCGCCGGCTTCCGTCAACAGCACGTCAATGGTTTCGTCCAGCGACGTGGGGACGTTTTTGCCGATGAAATCCGCCTTGATGGGCAGTTCACGATGGCCGCGGTCTACCAGGACGGCGAGCTGGATTTTTTTTGGGCGGCCGAAATCGTTCAGGGCATCCATGGCGGCACGCGCCGTGCGGCCCCGGAACAGGACGTCATCCACCAGCACGACGGTCTTGTGGTTCACATCAAACGGCATGTCGGTGGGATGGACATGGGGCGCGGTGCGGTGGTCCAGGTCGTCGCGGTGCATGGAGATATCCAGGCTGCCGACCGGCACGGGGTGCTTCCAGATGCCGGACAAGATGGCGCCCAGGCGTTGCGCGAGCGGCACGCCGGCGGAGGGGATGCCGGCCAGCACGACTTCGGCGCTGTTCTCATTGCGCTCGGTGATCTCGTGGGCGATGCGGGTGAGCGCACGCTGGATGGCGACGGCATCGAGGATGACAACGGGGTCAGGCATAAAAAATCGCGAACCAGCCCCGCCGGTGTGCGGGGGCGATTCGCGTGATGCGTTTCGTTTTCATTATCCTTCGCCGCCTCACAGGGCCGCGTTAAAGGAACGGTTTTGGTTCAGTTCAGTTCGACTGGGACTGGCGGTTTTTGCGCCAGCTGGAGCGGTGGCGGATGATCCAATCGGTCAGCGCCTGCTCAAAGCCGATGTCGTGACCGGCCTTTTCCGACTCTATCCACTTGTGCCGGAGAATTTCCTCGCGCTCTGCTTGAAATTCGCGGTACAGCGAGGAGTTTTTCAGCAAATCGTTCGCGGGCGATGAGTCTTTTCCAGCGGTCGACATAGGTAAATTAATTATGTCTGTTAAGTTAATTCGAAGTGACATTTGTGGCAACGTAAATCTTGGCCGGCACTGTGGCATGAAATGGCTACACCATCCATCCCCTATTTGGGGGGTATCATTCCCGGGCCGTCTGCACGGGCAGGGCGGACA
>DATHQS010000166.1:0-6062 GCA_035482455.1 Candidatus Acidiferrales bacterium
AGCCGGTGGCCCGCCGTCGGACAACTAAGCGAAAGTAAACCCGCCGAGGCATTGCAACGGAACGCAAGCTTGGAAAACGGACGGCGTCGGCCTCTTACTTGCAAAACGGCAAGTAAGCCGACGCTGCCCGCCGAAATTCAACCGGCCTTGCGGACTTCGTGAGCATACTGAACATCCAAGCCAAAACCAATTGCAACGCGAAGACCTGATGCCAACCGCTTGGCTATTTAAAAATCGTCACTGAACGGCTTCTCGGCTACGAACCCTCCCTGAAAAACGGGAGCAAAACTCGCCTACGTCTGACTGAACACCCCAACGGCTTGCCCGCCTCGTGCCGCTTGTCCTTGGTTAACGACGGGGAAACCCGCAGCCGCTTTAATCCGCGATGAATCCGAGCCAAACTGAAGTAGGAAAAGGATTGAGCCAACCGCTCATCCACGGTAAGCGTCACTCAATTTCACCGCACTTGCGCGTAGATGAAGTGAGTCGTGCCGGCGGGCAGGGTGGGCGAGGTTTGCAACAGCACCACGGCCATTTGCGGCGAGGCGGTGCTGGCCGGCGTAATGGTGACCCGATAGCGCCGGCGCGCTTCCAGCGTCGCCAATTCCACCTTGAAATCGTCGCGATTGCTCAACGCCCGGGTGATTTCCACGCCATCCGGAAGATTCACCTTCACCTCGATGCTTTGCGGGCTGGCCGGCGAGGCGACCGCCCAATGCAGCGCGTCAGGCGTGAGGGTTAACGCCTCCGGCAAAGCGGCCTTCACGGTGAGCACATAAAGATCATGGTCCTTCTCATTGGTCGTGACGGTGACGGTGCGCACCACCGCGCCAGAGAGGCCCTTGGGATCAATCTCGACGACAATGTGGCCGCGCTCGCCCGGCGCATACGTCTTTTTCTCCAACAGGGCCGTGGTGCAATCACAGCTCTCTTTTACGTCGGTGACCGTCACCGTGGACTTCGACGTGTTGGTGAATGAAAACTCCGCCACCGGTGATGACGCTCCTGACTCGGCGGACGCCACGACCTCGGTCTTTTCCCAGTCCAGGCCGTGGAGCGTTCCGCTGGTAATCCAAGAGGCCAGCAATCCTAGTGAAAAAATTGAGATGATCGTTACCTTGCGGGGCGGTGCCTTCATTCTTTCACGCTACCAGTGGCAAAAGCGGGAATTCAATCAAAGATCGGGCAATTCGAGCTGTTTACCTCTTCAGCGGGCAAGGAATTTCAACTGATTTTACCGCAGAGGACACGGAGCGCGCAAAGAAAATTCTCTGTGGATGTGATCTTGGTGCTCATCAGCGGTTCAAAAATTCATCTCAAAACTCCGATCTGATTTTAACCACCGATGAGCACTGGGGTGTCGTTGATCTCGGCATCCGGTAGTTCCACGCAGGGGAATCCGGCCTGCTGAGGCCGGACTGATTACAATTTATAAGTGGTGCTCAGGTAGAACTGGGTCTGCTCAATTCTCCTGAAGTCCAGCTGCGTGGCCGAGTTCGTGTTCAGCTTTGTCTTGTCGGTCTGGACGAAGTTGAGGCCCAGCGACAGGGCGAGTTTTGAAGACAGATCGTATTTGAGCGCAGAACCCAGTTTGAATGAAAATTCCGTGTCCCAGGCCGTGCTCCAGTCCGTGCCTCCCTGCACCCCGATATGCACGGAATTTATCCGGGAAATACCGGCTCCACCCGAGATATTCCAGGACAGGCTGTCTCCTTGGAGAAGCGTGTATGAAAAGGTCGGCATGGCCGTTATAATATACAGGCTGCCGGTGCCGGCCTGTTGCGGGTGGCCGTTGCCGAGCAAGCCAATGCTCTTCACGTCACTTTTTGAGAAATCAAAGTCCAGTGAAAGTTGATACCTCCCGTGCTGGAATCCAGGGTTGATGAAAAACATGGCTCCCGGTTTGAATTTGATGCTGCCCGGCGGGAAGCTTGCGTTATTGACCGGATTTATCTCGGTCATGTCCACCGGCGTGATGTAGGTGCCGCCTGCACCCGTTTCCACGATAAGCGCGCCGTGCAATGTGGCCAGCGCGCTGAGGCTAAAACCTAGCAGGATCAATTTTTTTAATAGGGTATTCATTTTATAATTCAGGTAATAGGTCTGGGTAATATTAAATAAAGGAGAGGCCGGCCGATTTCCCATGCATCCACCCGGGGTTGGGCCGGGAGGATGTCCGCAAGGAAGGGTGGGTCAACCGGGTTTGGCGCGCACAACACATGGATTAGGCCCGGCGTTTCCGCCGCCACTGGAGGAGACCCATGATGGCCAGCACACTGACAAACCACGAATCCATGGCGCCACCACCGGCGACGACCGGTGCCGTGCTGGACTTGGTGACGCCGGCGGCATTACCGGTAAGCGGGGGCGGGGCCGGGACGGTGGTCAGGGTGGTCACGATGCCACCCGGCGCGATCTTGCGGATGGCGGCGTTGCCGGTATCGGCGACATAAACATTACCCGCGCTGTCCACGGTCACATCCTCGGGCTGGTTAAACAAAGCGTTGCTGCCTGTTCCATCCGCCAGGCCGGCGATTCCCGCCAGGCCCGCCAGCGTTGTCACGGTGCCGCCGGAGGTCATCATGCGGATGGTGTCGTTGGCGGTATCGGCTATATAGACATTGCCCGCGCTGTCGGTGGCCGCGCCGCCCGGCAGGTTGAAGAGTGCAGCGTTGCCGCTTCCATCGGAAGAGCCGCTGGTCGAGGCCAGGCCCGCCAGCGTAACCACATTGCCGCTTGAGAGGGTGACTTTGCGAATGGTGTCATTGAAGGTATCGGCGACGTAGGTTTTGTTCGAGCCGTCAATGGCAATGCCGGTGGGGAAGTGGAACTGGGCCGCGGCCCCGATCCCATCATTTGATCCGGCGGATCCGGCGGTTCCAGCAAGAGTGGTGACAGTGCCGCCGCTGATCTTGCGGATGACATCATTGTTTTTGTCTGTCACAAAAAGATTGCCTGTAGTGTCCAGGGCGATTCCGACCGGCATGTTGAAGAAGGCGCCGGCGCCAGATCCGTCTTGAAAGGCCTGGTTCCCCGGGGAGCCTGCGAGGGTGGTGACGACGCCTCCGGGCAGGATTTGGCGAATTGTCGAGTTGCCGGTGTCCGCAACGAACAACGTGCCAAAGCTGTTCACGATGATGCCGCCGGGTTGGCGGAAGAGGGCGTCTGTGCCGGTGCCATCTTTCGAACCGGCCGACCCCGTGGAGCCGGCGATGAGGCTCACCAATCCGGCCGGTGTGATCAACTGGATCGTGTTGTTGGAGGAATCACCCACATAGAGATTGCCGGCTGCGTCCACCGTAATACAGGAGGGAGACGGGAATTGCGCCGCAATGACGGTGAGCGTGGCGACATTGCTGGTGGCCGATCCGCCGCTGTTGGTCACAACATACCGGAACTCGTTTCCCGACTGGGCCAGGCTCACATTGCTCAGGGTCAGGAACGTGCCGCTGCCATTGATGAGGACGCCGCCGCTGCCACTCGCCAGGGTTGTGAAGGTGGCGCCACCGTTGGTGGATATCTGCCACAGGATGGTTGGCGTTGGATTGGCGGTAACCGACGCGATGAAGTTTGCATTATGTCCCGCCGTGACGGTCTGATTATCAAGCACGTTCAGGTTGGTCGGGCCAACCAAGGGTATGGTATATACACCGCTGGTCACCGTGCTGTTGGAATTGCCGGCCTCGAAGGCAATGGCACTAAGGGGGGTGCTGACGGCGCTGACCAAGATCGTGCCTGATGTGGTGCCTGACCCGGGAGGTGAAATCAAGGTGCCCACGGTTGTCGAGGGCGTGCTGCCGTCGGTCGTGAAGCGGATGCTCGCACCAGGCGTGGTGGTGCTGATGGTCACCGTTTGCGCGCTGGTATAAGTGCCGGGAGGCGGACTAAAGGTGGGCGCGTTGGTCAACCCGGGAATATTAATAGTATAGACGCCGGTGGCCGCCGGGCTGTCGGCAAAACCGCTCACAAAGCTGATGGCTTTAAGAGTGGTGCTGGCACCGATTGACACTGATCCCCCATTGGCCAACCGGGTGCCATTGGTAACGTTTCCGCTGCCATCCGACGTTGGCAATGACCCATCCGTGGTGTAGGCGATCCCGGGACTGGTATCCGTGGAATCTGTGATGGTCACCGACTGGACAGCGGTAAAAGTACCGGCAGCCGGGCTAAATGTCGGCGTCGTGGCTGTCAGCGTTATGACAACCGTCAACGTTGCGGTGCCATTGGATACGGTGGAGGGAGGGGTGAAGGTTTTTGCCTGTATTATTGTGGTGCCTGGGCTCGAAATGGTTAGAGTTGCCGTGGTGGAGGCGACTAGCGTGGTGTCGCCAGTGTCGCCAGTGAGGGGGTTAACCGGCGGGATGTTAGAAAGCGCCGGGGCAACATTGTCAGTCGTATAAATGATCTCTGTGCCAGCAGTGGTAGAGGTCATGGTTATCACCTGGGGGACAGTCGTGAAGTTGACTGTACCCGTGAGCGCACCGCCAGCATTGCTAAATTTTGGCGCGCCGGCCGCGGCAAACGCGGTGGAGCTAAACGCGGCACTCAGCAGGAGCGCTGCTGCGACCAAGGCGGGGCATTTGAATAGGCGACTCTGCAGAAACGAATAACGGGGGATATTCATATTATAGGGGGGCTGGATAATAGGTGGGGGTCCTGAAAATTTTTATCGAAAGCAGGAATTTATTCATAGTAGCCGAAGTGCTGGCCGTGGCGGAAGCGGGGCGGGGCCGGATAATTTGCAGGCGATGAGGAGCGAATTGCGCCAGCACGGTGTTTTCGGCCAGTCAGCAAGGCACAGGGGTTTGGTTACTAAGGGTGGGGAGGGAAAAGCATGCCGTTGGGTTTGAATCCACAGATGCGCTATTCGTGTAATAGCTCGAAGATTCTAATTTAGGACAAAACGAAAGGGAAAATTTTGTAACAATCGTTGCATGCAAATAAAACACTGAATCAGAGCTTTTTGCGCGTTTTTAGAGGCTGCTCTTCCTGGCAGCTTGGAAAAACCGTGTTCTCGAAGTCGGGGTAAAAAGGGTGTGGCGCCAACCACGGTTAAACGGGATAAAAGCGCGCCATGTTTTATAAAGCAATGGACTTGCATGGCACTATATAGGCAGTGATTTTTTCGGCCGGTTAAAACGGAACTATAGCGACATTATTGCCAGGCTGCGCATGGCAATCCCGCAGACTACCCCAAAAGGGTTAGAGGGTGAGCATGCGCATCGGGACGAACCGACATTCCACATGCCGCCGCCGCAAAAATCTTTGTAGGTCGGGGGTCTATCCCCGACAATCCGTCACAGGAGGACAAGCATCAGGCGTAAAGCCCTGCCTGCGGACGGGCATCACGATGGGGTATTGCCTGTGGGACGCATTATATTCGCGGCCTCACGAGTGAACAAGGCGCCCCGCCTTTTTGAAAACATTGGGCGATGAAGGCGCTTTGGTCTCACTATTCGATATAGCGTTTCAGCAAGGTGGCCATCTCGCGCAAGGTCCGCCGTCCGTCGTCTTCACGGCCCAGTTCGGTGACACAGTGCTGCAGGTGGTCGTGGATGATTTTTTCCGAGAGGGATTTCAACGCCCGGCGGGCCGCGATCAACTGATGCAATATCTCCGCGCAATCGCAGTCGCGGTCGAGCATGCCATCGATGGCCTTGAGCTGGCCGATGACGCGGTGCAGCCGCAGTTTCATGGCCCGGCGTTCCGCCTCGGGATTTTCAGGATGATGGGACACGGGTGGATAAATAAGCCGGCGCGGCGGCGAGCGCCATTCATTTTTTCCATTTACACCATATAGGGGGTAGGGGTATATTCCATGGATGATTTCGTTCCCGGAACTCTTGCAGCATGGCTCGGCGTGGGTGTTCTTTCCCACCGCCGTCCTGATCGGCGCATTGCACGGACTGGAGCCGGGCCACTCCAAGACCATGATGGCCGCCTTCATCGTGGCGGTTCGCGGGACGGTCCTGCAGGCAGCGCTGCTTGGGTTATCCGCGGCCATTTCCCACTCGCTGGTCATTTGGGCGATCGCGGCAATGGCCTTGGGTTTCGGCCGGCAA
>DATHQS010000167.1:0-13680 GCA_035482455.1 Candidatus Acidiferrales bacterium
GCGGCGTTTGGCTCGTCTGCCGACAGAGTGTTTGCCTCGCAGGAAAAACATCCCTACGTCGGTGGGGAATTCGTATGGACCGGCTGGGATTATCTCGGCGAGCCGACGCCGTACTACGGGGCCCGCAGTTCCTATTTTGGAATCATTGACCTGGCCGGGTTCAAGAAGGACCGGTTCTACCTCTACCAGTCACGCTGGCGGCCGGATTTTCCGATGGCGCATATCTTGCCGCAGTGGAACTGGCCAGAACGCATCGGGCAGGTGACGCCGGTCCATGTCTTCACTTCCGGCGACGAGGCGGAACTGTTTCTGAACGGCAAATCGCTGGGGCGAAAAAAGAAGGGCGATCACGAATATCGCCTGCGCTGGGATGATGTGGTGTATCAACCCGGCAAACTCAAAGTTGTGGCCTATAAAAACGGCAGGCCGTGGGCGACTGACGAAGCGGTGACAACCGATACACCGGCCGGCCTCAAATTGGAACCGGATCGCAACAAGATTCGGGCGGATGGGCAGGACTTGTCGTTTGTGACCGTGTCGGTGACGGACAAGGCGGGATTGACCGTGCCGCGGGCGGATAATCGCATCCACTTTGACATTGAAGGGCCGGGCGAAATCGTGGCGACAGACAACGGCGATCCCACGAGTTTTGAATCGTTCCAGTCGCACGATCGGAAGGCCTTCAACGGATTGTGCCTGGTGGTTGTTCGCGGCAAAGCCGGGCCGGGAGGAACAATCAAATTGACCGCAAAAGCCGATGGCTTGAAGCTGGAGACAACGACTATCAAGACCGCAAACTGATTGGCGGGTTAATCGGCCAACAGATAAACGCGGCGATCATATGGATACGATATACGTCGTATGGTGGCCATTTTGCTTTTCCAATAAATTTGAATTATGCCAGTTCGATCAACCCGAGATGTTATGTCTGTGTGCCCGCCTAAGGCGTGACAGAAGTCTCAAATTATGAACCAACAATTTCCGGCCTCCAAATCAAACTGGCTTGTCGTATTGGCTGTCGCCGCGCTGCTTGGAGCAACCCCAATCCCCGCCCGCGCCGCGGACGGCCATTGGGTCACGACGTGGGGCTGTGCTCCGCAATTGACCGAGCCCGGCAATCTGCCGCCCGCGACACTGGCCAACAGCACGCTGCGCCAGTTTGTGCGCTCGAGCGTTGGCGGAAATTTGATTCGCGTCCGCTTCTCCAATGCTTACGGGACGAATGCCGTGACAATCAATCTGGCGAACGTTGCCTTGTCCTCCAGCACCGCCAGTGCAGGTAATGGTGGCATCGACCCGGCCACAGACAAGGTGCTCACATTCCACGGCGCACCCGGCGTGGTCATCCCGCCCGGTGAAGTAGTATTTTCCGATCCGCTGGCATTTGATCTCCCGGCGCTCACCAATGTCGCCGTGAGCATCTATTTTGGAAACATCTCGGCCACGATCATCACTGGACATCCGGGTTCGCGCACCACGTCGTTTATCATCGCCAGCAACGCCGTTTCGGCGGCGAGCCTGCCGGCGGCGAGCAAGGCCAAGCATTGGTATGTCATCACCGGCATTGAAGTTATGGCCGCCGGTGCCGGCAAGACCATTACGGTGCTGGGCGATTCCATCACCGACGGTCGCGGTTCGACCGACGACGGCAACAATCGCTGGCCGGATATTCTTGCCCATCGCCTGGCCACCAATACAGTGACGGCGGGCGTCGGGGTGGCCAACATGGGCATCGGCGGCAACGCCATTTTCGGCGGGCTGGGGCCGGCGGCGGTGAACCGGTTTGACCGCGACGTGATCGACCAGGCCGGGGCGCGTTACCTGATCGTGTTTGAAGGTGTGAATGACATCGGCAGCCGGGCCAGCAGCATGGTCACCGCGACAAACTTGGTGAACGCGTACATCCAGTTTGCCAACAAGGCCCATGCCCGGAATCTCCGCGCGTATGGCGCAACCATCACGCCATTTGGCGGAAATGGTTATTTTACCCCGCTGCACGAGCAGGAGCGCCAATACGTCAACGCCTGGTTCCGCACGAACACCGTATTCGACGGCGTGATTGATTTTGACGCTGCAGTGCGCGACCCGGTGACACTGACGAATTTTCAAGCGGCGTTCCATCCCGGCATCAATGCCAACGACTGGCTGCACATGAACCCGGCAGGTTACAAGGTGATGGCCGGGGCGGTTGATCTGAAACTGTTTACGCCTTGAGCGCGCCTGCGGCCATCTCACAATGCGGAAGAATCAAACCTATGAAGAAACTTTTAGCAGCGCTGATTTGTATAACTACCGTTGGCAAATGTCTTGCCGCGGGCCCGACTTTTACCATTGATGCCAGCCGTTCCGCAGGTAGCGTGAGCCCAGGTCTCTACGGTTTGATGACCGAGGAAATCAACCATAGCTACGATGGCGGCCTGTACGCGGAGCTAATCCAAAACCGTGGCTTTCTGGACAACGAGAAGAATGCGGTTCACTGGTCGGCCGTGAATGACAAGGATTCTGCGGCGACGATCGCGCTTGATCCGACAAATGCCTACAACGACAAACTCACGATGAGCCTGCGGCTCACGGTGTCACAGGCCACCAAGAAACATCCGGCGGGAGCGGCCAACAGCGGGTATTGGGGCATTCCGGTGCTGTCCAAGACACAGTATCGGGCCACCATCATCGCCCGGGCGGAAACCGGATTTTCCGGGCCGGTGGCAGTGTCCATCGTGAGCGAGGATGGCCGCACTGTTTATGCGACGCAAAATTTTGATGGCCTGACGACAAATTGGAATAAATTTGAAGTGACGCTCAAGACCGGACGGGTCACACCCACGACCAAGACACATTTTCAGATCACAATCGGCCAGCAAGGAACGGTCTGGCTTGGCTTGGTATCACTTTTTCCGCCGACCTGGAATGACCGCCCGAACGGCCTGCGCAAGGACCTGATGCAGATGTTGGTGGACTTGAACCCGAAGTTCCTCCGTTTCCCGGGCGGCAATTACGTTGAGGGCGACACGGTGGAAACGCGGTTTGAGTGGAAGAAAACGGTAGGTCCGATCGAGCAACGCCACGGGCATCCCTGTCCCTGGGGTTACCGGTCAACGGATGGCCTCGGCCTTTTGGAGTTTTTAGAGTGGTGCGAAGACATGAAAGCCGAGCCGGTGCTGGCGGTTTATGCCGGCTATTCCCTCAAGGGGGCACACGTCAATCCTGGCACCGACCTGGAACCGTTTGTTCAGGAAGCACTCGAAGAAATCGAATATGTCACCGGTGACACGAACACGACCTGGGGCGCGCAACGGGCAAAGGACGGCCATCCCGCGCCCTTCAAGCTGAGCTATGTTGAAATCGGCAACGAAGACTGGTTCGACAAATCCAAGAGCTACGACGCCCGGTTCACCCAATTTCACGACGCCATCAAGGCCCGGTATCCGCAGCTTAAAACGATTTCCACCATCGGCGACGACCAGCCGGAAGCGTCGCGCGTCCACAGCCGCAAACCGGACATGATCGACGGGCACTATTACCGTTCCGTAAATGAGTTCATCCGCATGTCGCCGGACTATGCAAAAAAATATGACCGCGAGGGGCCGGAGATATTCGTCGGGGAATGGGCGGCGTACGAGACTTCATTTCCACCGTGGGACAAACGCTCGCAAAAAGAGCCGCCGACCCCGAACTTGAAGGCGGCGCTGGGTGACGGTGTTTTCATGGCGGCCTTGGAACGAAATGCCGACCTGATCAAAATGCAATGTTACGCGCCGCTCTTCGTCAACGTGAATCCCGGCGGCCGGCAGTGGCGTCCGGACATGATCGGGTACGACGCGATTTCAGCCTACGGTTCACCGAGCTATTACGCGTTCCAAATGTTCAGCCGGAATGTGGGCGATGAAATCCTTGCCACCACATCCGCCGAAACCCCCGTCCAGGGCTGCGCCACGCGAGACAGCCGGACCGGCGAAATGTTTCTGAAGCTTGTGAATTGCCAGACGAATGCGGCATCCCTCAGCATCGACATCGCCGGCGTCAAAGCGCTTGAACCTAATGGCAGCGCAACCACGCTGTCTGGAAACGCCGATCAAACCAATTCGTTGGAGCATCCCCGGAACATAGTCCCCGTCACCAAGACACTGCGCCATGTCAAACCGCAGTTTGTTTACACGTTGCCGCCAAATAGCATCGTGGTGCTGAAATTGAGGATGCAGCCATGAAATCAAGACCGGGTTTGAGATTGGCAATTGCCGGCGTGGTTTTACTCGGAATGACCTTATGTGTCATGGCCGGGGAGACGAATCCGCCTGGCGCCTACGCAACCGGGCAATACCGGAACCTGTTTGCCGAGACGGGGCATTCTGAAAAAGAGATCCGGGAGAAAATTAATTCCGCATTTGAGCAATTGTTTCACGGTGATTTGCGGAGCCAGGCGGTTTATTACACGGCGGGAACGAATTCCGACGGCCTGCTGGCCTACATCACCGACATCGGGCACAACGATGTGCGCACGGAAGGTTTGTCCTACGGCATGATGATCGCCGTCGAACTGGACAAAAAAACCGAGTTTGATGCGCTTTGGAACTGGTCAAAAACCTATTTATATCACGCTGACCCCGTCCATCCGTCGTACAAATTCTTTTCGTGGCAGGCGCGGACGAACGGCCAGACCATGAGCGAGTTCGTTGCGCCGGACGGCGAATCGTACTACGTCATGGCGCTTTACTTCGCCGCCAACCGCTGGGGCAACGGCAAGGGGATCTACAATTACAAAGAGCAGGCGGACGAATTGCTCTCGGCGATGCGTCATCGCGGGTTGATTCGCGGAACCATGTTCATGACCACCGCCAAAACAAACCGGGTATTTGACGTGACCGCCGGGCCGCTGATGAACGAGGAGCACAAAATGATCCTGTTTTCGCCGAGCACCGAACGGCCGCAATTCACCGACCCATCCTATCATCTGCCGGCGTTTTATGAATTATGGGCGCGCCGGTGTCCGCCGGAGGACCGGCAATTCTGGCTCGGTGCGGCGCAGGCCAGCCGCGATTTTTTCCCGCGCGCAGTGAATCCCGTCACCGGCCTGGCGCCGGATTACGCGAATTTTGACGGTTCGCCCGTGGCGAGCGGCTGGAACCGGAGCGCGACCAATTTCCAGTATGATGCGTTTCGCACGGCGGGCAACTGGTCTGTGGACTGGTCGTGGTGGGGCAAGGACAGCCGCGAACGGGAGTTGAGTGACAGACTCCAAAGATTCTTTGAATCCAAGGGCATGGAAACATACGGCTGCCGCTTCACGCTCGACGGCCAGCAACTTGAAAGCCGGCGCGCCCAAGGCCTGGTTGCCGTGAACGCCGTCGCCAGCCTGGCCGCGACCGACGCGCGTTCGGGAAAATTTGTGGAAGCGTTGTGGAATACGCGAACGCCGGATGGCCGGGAGCGTTACTATGAAGGCCTGCTTTACATGATGGCCCTGTTGCATTGCAGCGGTGAATTCCGGATTTGGTGAACGCAAAATACAAACTCAGAGGTATGGCCGCCAATAGATTGATCGTAATCATTCTCGCGCTGGTTGTTTCATTGTCCGCCACCGGCTTGGCTGATGAAATTTCTCCGGCAACCAATCGCGTCATCAGTGCCGACCTTGGAGAAATTAAAGGCCCGCGTTCGATGACTTGGCAGGATTGCGTCGGCGCGGGCCGCGTGGCCGAAGGTTTGCGGGACGACTGGCGGCGCGAGCTTGAGGAATGTCACCGTGAAATCGGCTTCAAATACATCCGCATGCACGGACTGTTGCAGGATGAGCTGGGAGTTTATTCCGAAGACCGCAATGGCGAGCCGCATTACAACTGGCAGTACATTGACGACGTTTATGATTTCTTGCTGTCCATCGGGATGAAGCCGTTTGTGGAACTTGGTTTCATGCCCAACGCCTTGGCGTCCGGCAAAGGCAAGATTTTCTGGTGGAACGCGAACGTCACGCCGCCAAACAATTATGCCAAATGGGACGCGCTCATCACCGCGCTCACGAAGCATTGGACGGACCGCTACGGAGAGGACGAAGTAAAAACGTGGCGCTTCGAGGTGTGGAACGAGCCGAACTATCCCGGCTTTTGGCATCCGCCGACAAATTCTACGCCGCGCGAGGCCTACTTTGAACTCTATGAGCACACGGTTCGCGCCGTCAAGGCCGTCAGCACAAATTATCCCGTCGGCGGGCCCGCGGGTGCCGGTCCGGTTTGGACCAAAGAGCTGATTGACTTCTGCGAGCAAAAAAACCTGCCGGTTGATTTCATTAGCTATCATGCCTACGGACTCGGCGGCGGGCCAAGCGGCCTGGATGAATATGGTAACAACAAGTTCTATCTGTCGCCGAACCTCCATGCCGTGGCTGATATCGTGAACAGCCAGCGGCCGATCATTGAAAACTCCGCGAAACCGGGGTTGCCCGTGTACATCACCGAATGGAGCGCATCGTATTCGCCGCGCGACCCGGTCCATGATTCTTATTTTTCGGCCGCATTTATCCTGGAGCAGTTGCGTCACACCGAGGCCGCCAGTTCAATGAGCTACTGGACATTCACTGACATCTTTGAGGAGAACGGCCCACCTACGCGGCCGTTTCATGGCGGGTTCGGCCTGATCAACTTGCAAGGCATCCGCAAGCCGGCGTTTTGGGCGTATCAATATTTGGCAAAACTTGGCGGCACGGAATTGGTGACGACTGATCAGGCATCTTATGTCTGCACGGACACCAATGGCGGCATGCAGATTTTGCTGTGGGATATCACGCATCCGACCGGCGGCAAGACCAGTAACCAGGACTTTTTCTTCCATGCGCATCCGGCGCGTGACAAGGGCAGCGTGACCGTGCAACTGAAAGACGTGCTGCCGGGCAAATATGGCCTGACGGTTTTTCAAACCGGTTACGGGGTAAACGACCCGTATTCCCGCTATCTTGAACTCGGGCAACCAGCGGACCTGAGCCGGAAGGCGATCGCCGGATTGAAAAAACTTTCCAGCGGAAATCCGGTTTCACAAACAACCGTGGCAGTGAAAGCCGACGGCCGGGTTGAGGCCGTGCTGCCGTTGCGGGAAAATGACGTATATTTCCTGTCGCTCACCCCGGAGACAAAAAATGATAAATAAAGGCGGCCTTTTCAACTTTGCCGGCCGGGCCGCGCATAGCCGGGGTGATTCGTGATTGTGGGCGGAAGGCCGGTTCACCTAAAATGGGTTGTGCCCAACCATAGTAACAACATCCCGTGCGGACGCGGATTCCTGCTCCGCAGCCTTGCGCTGCTGTTGCTGATGGGGGCTGTTTTCTCCGCCCGCCCGCAGACGATAAGCAGTTTGCGACAACTGACCCAACTGGTGGATCTTGTGCAGCGGACGAATTGCGATATCCGGCTGGAAGTGACCGTTTGTGCCGCGAGCCGGCCCGAGATCGGGGTGATGATAGTAAAGGACAACACCGGGGTGGAGCTGCTGGAGATGGAAAATTTTGAACGGGAATTGCGCCCGGGGGAAAAGGTTTCCATCCAAGGCAACTATTGCCTGTTGCGCAAGCGCGACATGGGCATCGAGATCTCCGCGCCACCGGTCGTGGACAACGAAGGCATCCATGTCCGGCGGACCTGGGGCGGAGAAATTGAGCTGAAAGCGGGGCAAAACCCGATCCGGCTGGACTGGTTTCATCACCTGCGGGAGTTCAGCCTGGAGGTGTCCTATACGATTTCCAACGCAACTTACCAAGGCCTGGAATCGTCAAATTTGTGGCACATGGCGGTGGATGAGTCCGGGCACACCAATTTTTTACCGGGCCTGCTGGCAGAAGAGTACGAGGGGTACTGGGAGTTAGTTCCGGATTTTGATCTGCTCCGGCCGGCAAAGACGGGAATCACGACCAATTTTGACCCGGGATTTCGTACGCACGACGATATGATCGGCATCCGTTATTCCGGGTATTTTAACGCGCCGGGCGACGGGCGATATAAATTCAGGACGCGGTCCGATGATGGCAGCCTGTTATTTTTGGGCCGGCCGGAATTGCCCATAATTCACACGGGCCTTACCAGCGTTCCCAAAGCGGAACCTGGATTTTACGGCGACGCCATGGGCAGCCTGTCGGAGCGGCGTCTGGTGACCATCGGGGGGCGGGTGGGTTTCATCTCCAGAAAGGGGCAAGGGCTCGAATTTGACCTGCGTTCCGGCCAGGATGCGATCCTGGTCAAAGTAGCGGATGCGGCCGGTCTCGACCCATTGCATCTACAGGACGCCCAGGTCAAGGTCACAGGCATCGGGCAGGGCGTCATGACGTTGAGCCGGCATATTGTCCTGGAAAAATTGATGGTGGCCAGCGCGAGTGATATTGAACTGGTCGAAACGCCGTTCGTCAGTCAGCCCCCGTTGGGGGTGGTCTCGATCAACCAGGTGCAAGGGCTGCCGCTGGGGCAGGCGCGCCGCGCCCTGCCGTTACATGTCCGAGGGGTGGTCACTGACGCCAGAAATTCCCCGTTCGACCGGCGTATGTCCATCCAGGACGACACCCGGGGAATTTTCGTGAACTTGGATTCCATCACGAACACGCGGGTGGAGTGCGCACAGTTTGTAGATGTGGAAGGACACAGCGGCGCGGGCAATTTCGCACCCATCATCGTCGCCGAGAAAGTGACCATCCTTGGCGAGGGGCGGCTGCCTGAGCCGGCGCGCCCGACTTGGACGGAACTGCTCAACGGCAGCAAGGATGTCCAATGGGCCGAACTGCAAGGTCTGGTCACCGAGGTGCAAAGCAACAAGGTCTCGCTGCTTTTGCCGGAAGGCCAGCTGGAAGTCGTGATGGACAGCTATTTCGAATCACAACTCAAACCGTACGAGAAGAATGTCGCCCGCATCCGCGGCGTGCTTTATGCGATGTGGAACGCGGATACCCGCGAGGTGCGCGTGGGCAGCGTAATGATGCGCAATGCGACGATCAGCGTGGATGCCTCCGCCCCCAGCGACCCCTTTGACGCCGTTGTCCGTACACCGCGCGAGCTGCGCTTGTTTGACGCGCAAGCCACGCCATTCCGGCGCGTGAAAGTACGCGGGCAGATCGTGTACGCCGATGCCACGCAGATCTTTCTGGAAGATGGCGGCATGGGGCTCCGGTTGCTGCCCTCGGAACGGACGGACTTTAATCCAGGAGACTTGGTGGAGGCGGTCGGGTATCCTGACATCGGCAGGAAGACGTTGCTGCTGCGCGAAGTCATTCTCCGGAAGACCGGCACGGCCGCGTTACAGGCGGTGAAGGACATTGCGGAGTCAGAATTGACGCAGGACAACCTGGATTCCACCCGCATCGGGGTCGTGGGCAAAATGCTGGGCTGGCACTATGAGCGGGGTGCGCCGGTTTTGGAAATGCAATCGGGCCAGCATTTGTATCTGGCAATGCTCGCCTCTGGATCCTCCGGAGAAGTTTCCCTGCGGGTGGGCAGCCGCTTGGCGCTGAAGGGTGTTTATGTTGAACGCCGGCGGAACCAGGGACAGAACACGGGGGTGGAATCCTTCGACCTGCTCGTCAATTCCCCCGCGGACATCGTGGTCCTGTCGCAGCCCTCCTGGTGGACGTTGCAGCGGATGCTGATTGTCGTAGGAATGTTGATGGTGGGCCTGGCCTTCACTGCGATCTGGATCAGCCAGTTGCGGCGGCTGGTGGGGCAGCGCACCGCCCAGCTTCAACGCGAAATACAGGAACGCGAGCGCGTCGAACGCCAGCACGCGCTGGAAGCGGAGCGGTCGCGCATCGCACGCGACCTGCATGATGACCTTGGTTCAAGCCTGACGGAAATCAGCGTTCTGGCCAGCACCGGCCAGCGTCCGGGGGCGGGCGAAACCAGCCACCCGAAGCTCTTTCATACCATAGCCGGCAAGGCGCGCAGCCTGATTGCCGCCTTGGATGTCATCGTCTGGGCCGTTGACCCGGAAGACAACTCGTTGCAATCGCTGGGCGATTATCTGGCCGGCTATGCGGAGGAGTTTTTTTCACACACCAACATATCCTGCCGGTTCAAGATTCCGGTCGCTTTCCCCCAAATCACCTTGGACGGCCGGGCGCGGCATGACCTGCTGCTAGCAGTGAAAGAAACATTGAACAACATTGTCCGTCACGCGGAGGCCACCGAGGTGGAGTTCTGCATGATGGTCGCCGGTGGCAACCTGGAAATAGCGATCACCGACAACGGGAAGGGCTTTGAAGGCAGCGGAGACGGACACGGATTAAAAAATCTTTCTTCACGCCTGGTGCAATTAGGAGGGGCTTGTACGGTGGAATCGAGCATCGGCGGTGGCACGGCGGTGGAAATCCACCTGCCGCTGGCCGCGCCCGCTGGAACGAAGGCCGGCCCGTCCGCAGGTTGATACGACATTTGACTGATACCACATCCCCCGATGTGGGTTAGAATAGTCATCAAACATTGATGACATGCCAGCCCAATTAGAACATAGTACCGGTCCTGATTTGATAACCAAAGTAGCCATCGTTGAAGACAGCTCCACGTTGCGGAAGTATCTCGCGGAGGTGATCAACAACACGCCGGGCCTCCGCTGTGTTTGCGCGTGCGCTTCCGCGGAGGAGGCGGTGGTGGAGATTCCTGCGCACAAGCCGAACGTCGTGCTGATGGACATCCACATGCCGGGCGAATCGGGCATCGCCTGCACGGCGCGGTTGCGGGAAAAGATGCCGAACCTGCAGATCATCATGCTGACCGTCTACAAGGACATCAAAATGATCTTTCAGGCGCTGAAGGCCGGCGCTTGCGGCTATGTTTTGAAACGGTCGGATGACAAGGAAATCCTGGAGGCCATCGCCGAGGTCCGTTCGGGCGGGGCGCCGATGACCGGTGAAATCGCCCGCATGGTGGTCCGTTCTTTCATGGAATCGCCCAAGGCCGCGGATGTGAACGGGACGGATCAGTTATCGGCCCGGGAATTGGAAATCCTCGCCTTGGTGGCCGAAGGATTTCCCAACAAGGAAATCGCCACACAGCTGCACATCAGCAATGCGACGGTTCGCACCCACCTGATGCACATCTACGAAAAGCTTCACGTCCGCTGCCGCACCGAGGCCGCCGCCAAATACCTTCGTTCCAAGCCGGCTGAAGCCGGCAACTTGTCGGCCATCCCATCGTAGGGCGTCCCGGGCATATTTTCTTCCGGGCGCAACGGTTGCGGGGGAATGGCAATATACGACATTTGACGGATAGCGTCACTCCACGGGGAAAAGTTAAGATGTTGCTGAAACCACATCTTTATGTTTTCCACGCCCACGAAATTCTTGTCGCCCGCGCCATACCTGCTGTTTTTTTCCATGCTCGTGCTGCCACTGGTGGCGGGCTGCCGGGTGACGCAAGCGCCACCCGAGGCGTCAGTCGCAATGTCACCCTCGGCACCACCGGTGGCGCAGCCGGTGCCACCACCTCAGCCGATGCCTGCGTCCGTTGTCACCACACCTCCCGTGGCGCAACCGAGTGCCGTGACGGACGTGCCGCCAGCTGCCATACCAGCGGTCAGGATGGCGGTTCGAATCAAAGCCGGCATCACCCAGCCCTATACCGATTCAAAGGGCAACGTCTGGCTGGCCGACAAGGGTTTTGAGGGTGGTGATACCATCGAACGGGCGGACTTGGTAATCACCAATACGACGGAGCCCGATATCTACCGTTCCGAACATTATTCAATGAGTTCGTTTTCGTGGTCGCTGGCCAATGGAAACTACCTGGTGAAGCTGCATTTTTGCGAAACGTTTGAGGGAATAACCGGGCCGGGGCAGCGCGTCTTTTCATTCAATGTACAAGGCCATGAGTTCAAGGATTTTGATATCTGGGCAAAAGCCGGCGGGCCGCTTACCGCCCACATAGAAACGGTGCCGGTGGAAATCAAGGACGGCAAATTGGTCATCACCTTCACTTCCAATGTTGAAAACCCCGAGATCAACGGCATCGAAATTATTCCGCAGCCATAATTGTTGCATGACGTCAAAAAACAAGCGTAAGCCCGTCCCGGCTTACAGAAGATCAAGCCTTGCCCTTGGGTGGCGGGTGAAGGATTTGCCTGGGCAAAGCCATTTATGAGAGCTCCGAGATATCTTGTTCCAGACGGCACTTACATGGCCGATCCGGCGGCGCATGTCTTCAACGGCAGGCTCTACATCTATCCCTCACACGATATCGACTCGGGCGTCCATGAAAACGACAACGGCGATCACTTCGACATGCGGGATTACCACGTGCTATCGATGGATTCCATCGATGGCGAAGTGACCGACCACGGCGTGATCCTGGATTTGAAGGATATTCCCTGGGGCGGACGCCAGCTTTGGGATTCCGACTGCGCCTGCAAAAACGGCAAATACTACATCTATTTTTCACTGAAGGATAAAAATGACGTTTTCCATATCGGGGTGGCCGTAAGCGACCTGCCGGAAGGCCCATTTATCCCCCAGGAAAATCCCATCAAAGGCAGCTATTCCATCGACCCCTGTGCGTTCGAGGACAACGGGGTACATCACCTGATTTTTGGCGGATTGTGGGGCGGACAATTACAGCGCTATCGCAACAACAAGGCCATTGAATGTGGAAAAGAACCGGCCGACCAGGAGCAGGCGCTGTGCCCCAAGATCGTCCGTTTAAGCGACGACATGCTGGAGTTCGCCGAAGCGCCGCGCGACCTCGTCATCCTTGACCAACAGGGCCAGCCGCTCAAAGCCGGGGATCACGACCGCCGTTTCTTTGAAGCGTCGTGGATGCACAAATACAAAGGCAAATATTATTTCTCATACTCGACCGGCGATACCCATTTCCTGTGCTACGCAACGAGCGACAATCTTTACGGGCCGTATACGTATCAAGGGGTCATTCTGACTCCGGTGGTCGGCTGGACCACGCATCACTCCATCTGTGAGTTCAAGGACAAGTGGTATCTGTTCCACCATGATTCACGGCCTTCCGGCGGCAGGACATGGCTGCGCAGCCTGAAGGTGATCGAATTGGAACATCTCCCCGACGGATCCATCCGGACCATCCAAGGCCAGCCATGAACAAACTCGAACCCCATTTTCGGCAGAAGCTCTCGTTTTTTGAGAAGGCGGGTTACAGCTGCGCCGATGCGGCGGCGAACTTCGTCTTCATGACGATGATCCTGTTCCAGCTGAACTTCTACACAGACACCTTCGGTCTTACGGCCAGCGCCGCCGCCGCCATCCTGCTATGGCCGCGTCTCTGGGACGCGATGTTTGATCCGGTCATGGGGGTGCTGGCGGACCGCACGAAGACGCGCTGGGGCCGGTTCCGTCCATGGATCCTCTGGACCGCCGTGCCGTGGGCGGTCGTGATGGTGCTCGCCTATACCACGCCCAAGGGCTGGAGCATGGGGATGTTGATCGCCTATGCCGGCATCACCAACACGATGCTGATGACGCTCTACTCGATGAACAACATGCCGTATTCCGCGTTGGGCGGCGTCATGACGGCCGATCTGGACGAACGCGCCCGGCTGAACTCCTTCCGCTTCATCGCAGTCAACATCGCGCAGTTCATCGTCGGCGGTTTCACACTTCCGCTCGTCGCCAAGTTTGCCGTGGGCCACGACCGTGCATATGGCTGGCAGATGACGATGACTGTCTGGGCCGTGCTCTGTTTGATCCTGTTCATGGTGACT
>DATHQS010000168.1:0-30464 GCA_035482455.1 Candidatus Acidiferrales bacterium
ATGGGATGTGAAGATCGGCTACCGGCAGAGCGGGGCCTCGGGCAAATTCCAGACCGCCATCGCCGCCTCCAACAGCCCGGCCTTCGGCAACTTTGGCGGGGTGGTGGACGCTTACAGTGCGGGCATCGGCGCGGGTGTGACCGATCTGGGAACCGCGACCCTCACCAACGCGGGCACCTGGAAATTCCGCTTCACCGTCACCGGCAGCAACCCGAGTTCAACGGGTTATCACATCACGATCGATTACATCCGCATCACGCCGCTGGCCTGCACGAACACGCCACCGACGATCTCCAACGTGGCCGACCAATCCATCAATGAAAATACGGCGGCGGGACCGTATTCATTCACCATTGGCGATGCGGAAAGTCCGGCGGGGTCATTGACAGTGCAGGCGGTTTCGTTGAACACCAACTTGTTGCCAGCGGTGAACATCGTTTTGGGCGGTGCCAATTCGAGCCGGAACGTGACGCTCACGCCGGCGACCAATCAATATGGTTCGGCGGGCGTGCTGCTGCTGGTGGGCGATGGCACCAACCAGACGCCGGCGACCTTCACGCTCAATGTCAAACCGGTCAACACGCCCCCGGCGACGGCGGCCACCAATTTGACGGTGATAACCAACACCTATGTGGACTTGGATTTAAGTTCGCTGGTTTCGGACGTCGAAACACCGGCGGCGGGGATATTTTTCGCGGCCACCAATCCTGCCGGCGGCCTCGTGTCCTTGTTGGGCGACGGCCACACCGCCCGTTTTTCCGCCACCAATCATCTGGGCGCAGCCTCCTATAATTACATCGCGACCGATCAAGGTCCCGACCCGCGGTGGCTGTTGTATTACAATTTCGAAACGCCGGACCAGACCACGGACAAGCGCGTCACCGACAGCTCGATTTATGGAATGACCGGCGCGATTGAGGATTATGGTACCGGTAGCAGCGCTTACGACACCAGCGTACCCGCCGCACTGGCTGCCAGCAGCACCCAATCGCTGGCGTTGACGGCGGCCGGTGATGGCAATGGAGCGCGCCTGGCGACTTGGCTGCCCGCCAGCACCTATAATCTGGCGAACGCCGACTGGACGTTGGCAACCTGGTTTCGTCATACCACGATTCCCAACACCACGAACGTTGATTTTATTTTCTACATGGGGGTCGGGGATGCGTTTGGCGGCACGGGGGATGAACTTTGTCTCTATATCAACAGCAGCAGCCAGATCCAGTTGCAGCACTTTAATACCATCAATGTGCAAGACGTGAATCTTACCGGCGCCACCATTCCCGCCGGCGTCTGGCATCATGTGGCGGTGGTGTTTGCCCGGACGAACAGCAATGCCGGCCAGTTGGGCCTGTACCTTGATGGCGTCAGGGTCGGCAGCCTGGCACCGGTCAACTGGCAGTTGGATCAAACCGACCCGCTGGTCTTCGGTGGCGTTACCTTCGACCGGCAGTCGCGCTGGTTCACCGGCAATCTGGATGACCTGGTGTTGTATGGTGCCGCATTGAGCGCTTCAGACCTGGCGAGACTCGCGGGCGGCACCCCGGTGGCGCAACTGGGCGGACTCAGCGCCACGAACACCGTGACCCTGGCGGTTCAACCGTTGCCGCAACCGCAGCTTTCGGGTGTGCAGTACGGCAACAGCCGGTTTCAGATGACCGTGACCGCGTATGCCGGTTCCGGCTACACCGTGCAGTCATCCACCAATTTGATCGCGTGGGTGACCGCCTTTGTGACCAATGCCGTGCCATCGGGGGTATTTGTATTCACCGACCCGGCCGCCACCAACGCACCGGCGAAATTTTATCGAGTGCGGTCCGGGCCGTGATCCTTGGAAAATCCAACAATATAGCCGGTGTCCGTGGCAATTTTGGGAGCGCAAGCGCCCCCTATGGTTTTGTAGGGTGGAACAAATTTTTTGAACCGTTAACTTGTAAATGAACCATCTGGCCTCAAGAGCGCTCAAGGGCGTCCCGGGCTGATGGCGCTAAGAATCAACCACGAATACCCAAAACCAAACCCATATGAGACCTTTCCGCCTGATTCAGCCCACCTTTTGGAACACAGTCTTTTTCGCCGGAATGTTTATGCTGGCAGGCGTGACGGCACCGGCGGCGGTCATCTACCAGACGGTGAACCAGTCCGGAGCCGATGCCAACGGCTGGAGTTCGGTGATCTGGGGCACGCCAGCGGCGATTGCCGCCACCGGCAACACCTACTTCACGACCAACACATTTTTTGTCCGCACGCCCAATTTTACCACCGCTTCCACCTTTGCCGGCAACAGCCTGACGCTGAGCAATGGCACCCTGTATCTGAAACACAACAACGGGCTGGCGACGGTGAACCTGATTTTGAACCCGGGAACCATCACCTACCACGGCGGACCCGGCGGTTCCAATTCGCCGCTCGCGGGTACGCTGCAAGTGCTGACCAATTCCACTTTTACCTCAGACCAGGGCGTTGCCACCCGTGACATCGGGCTGCTGTCCACGTTGAGCGGCAGCGGCAACCTGATCGTGGCCATGACGACGCTGACCAATGCGCTGGTCGTCTCCGGCACCAACACCGCTTTCACCGGCAATTGGACGAATACGAGCGGTGTCCTCCAGGTCGCGAGCGGCACCACCAACGCGCTTGGTTCCGGCAACGTCACGCTCAACGGCGGCACCTCCCTGACGTTCAACACCACAAATATCATGGTCGTCAACAACCTGATCGGCGGCGCGGGCTCGGTGGTGAAGCAAAACACCGGCACAGTTCTCCTCGGCGCCAACAACCTCTGGACCGGCAACCTGTCCGTCCAAGGCGGCCTGCTGGCGTTGACCGGTTCCGGCACCCAGAATGCCACCACCATCAGCACCAACGGCGTGCTGCTCATCGCCAACAGCGCGGCATTATCGAACCCGTCCACGCTGACGATCAGCCCCAACAATGCCCAGACGGGCGGGATACAATTGTCGAACAACGTCACGCTCGCGACCGGCAATGCCATCAGCGTGGCCCAGCGCACCGGGCCGACGGTGGCGATTGAAAACATCAGCGGTAACAACGCCATCAGCGATGCGATCAGCCTCTCTTCCGGCGGCACGTCCTTTGTCGGCATCCAGGCAGACGCCGGCACGACGCTGGCCTTGAACAGCGGCATCACTTGCGGCACGACCGGCGCGCGCGGGGTTTTGCTCGAAGGGGCCGGCAACGGCTCCGTGGCGGGTGTCATCGACAACGGCTCGGCCACGACGGTTTCCCTGACCAAGGACGGCACCGGCACCTGGACGCTGAACAGCGCCAACACCTACGCCGGAAATACGGTCGTCACCAACGGATTGCTGAAGCTCGGCGCCAGCGCCTCCATTGCCAATACGGCGGTGATCGAAGTGGATACGAACGGGGTGTTGGATACCACTCTGCCCGGCGGTCTGTCCCTGGGTTCAAGCCAGGTACTGCGCGGCAGCGGCGCGGTGCTGGGAAATGTGACCACGTCGGGCGGCACCGTCATACAAGTGGGGATCACCAACCAGTTTAGCCAGCGGCTGTCCTTGAGCAACAACCTCGTCCTCGCCGGCGGGGAGACCATCCAATACAACTTCACCACCAGCCCGAACAATGTGCTGAACGTGGCGGGTTCGTTGACACTCAACGGTTCTACCACCATCCAGATCTTTTTGCCGAACGGGGTGGCCGGCAACGGCACGTTCCGCCTGATCAATTACACCGGCTCGCTGCTGGGCGGCGGCTCGTTCACGCTCAGCGCCCCGGTGACCAGCCAGACCTTCACGCTCGACACTTCCACGCCGGGACAGGTGAACCTGATCGTCACGGGCACGCCGCAGAATCTGATCTGGACGGGCGACGGTTCGGGCAATGTTTGGGATGCGGCGGGCACGGCGAACTGGACCGGTTTGTATTTTAATCAGGGCGACAATGTCACGTTCAACGATTCCGGTTCGGCTTCGCCCGACATCAACGTGTCGGTGCCGGTCACGCCCGGAACGATGACGGTCAGCAACACGACCGAAGCGTACACGTTTGACGGATCGGGCATCTCCACCGGCTACCTGCTGGACAAGCGCGGCGCGAACGTCATGGCGCTGACCTCCGCCAACAATAATTTCAGCGGCCCCATCCTGATCGAAGCCGGAACGCTTTCCCTCGGCAATGGCGGCGGCACCGGCAGCCTGGGCAGCGGCCCGGTCACGAACAACGGGCAATTGCTCCTTAATCTGTCTTCCGGCGGCATCGGCGTCAGCGGTGCCGTCAGCGGCACGGGCACGGTCAGGCTGACGGGCGGTGGCGGCGCGCTGGTCCTTTCCGGCTCCAATTCTTATACGGGAGTGACCACCATCGAAAGCGGCTGCCAGCTCAACATCCAAAACAATAATGCGTTGGGCAGCACCAATGCCGGCACGGTGGTGCAGGCGGGCGGCAGCGCGCGGTTCACCAGCTTTGGCAACTGGACCGTGGCGGAACCGCTGGAGATCAACGGATACGGCCTCGCCATTTCCGCCGGGGCGCTCTATGCCAACACCACGAGCAACCAGGCGACCTGGACGGGGCCGATCACGGTGGGCAGCCCCTCGCAAATCCGGATCGTGAACAACAACGTGCTGATGACCCTGGCGAATTCGGTGACCGGCAACCAGCAGACATTGGAATGTTCGGCTGTTAACACGGGCGACATCCTTACTTTTCAGAACACCTTCTCGCTGGGCAACGACCCGGTGCTGGCGGCGCTCACCACTGACGGCGTCGGTACCATGGTGCTGGCCGGCAACAGCAACCTTTGCGGCAGCGTGACCATGAACGGCAACACGCTCGAAATCACAACCACCAATGCGCCGCAGCTGGGCGACATCACCGTCAACACCGGCACCGTGCAACTGGGCAGCGGCCTGGCCGATGGTTCGATGCCCCCCGGCGCCATCAACCTCGCCGGCAGCACCACCAAGCTGGCGATCAATTCCAGCAACACTTTTGTGTTGAACAACCAGCTGTCCGGGGCCGGCGGCCTGAGCTTGATCAATTACGGAAAGCTGACCATCACTTCCAGCAACACGTTTGCGGGCAACATCACGACCGGCTCGGGCACGCCCGTGTTCGGCGGCACCCTCGTGTTGTCCAACAGCTACGCCCTGGGCGATGGCACCGCCGCGAAAACGGTGACGCTCATCCACGCCAGCGCGCAACTGGAGGGCGGCATCGATGTTCCGGCGGCGATCTCCTTCGTGACCAGCAGCGGCAATACGCTCGGTGACACGAACGCCGGCGTGACGCAGGTGATCCGCAACCTGGGCGGAAACAACATCATCGAAGGCAGCATCACCCCGGGTTCCGGCGCGGGAAATTCTGAAATCAGCGTGGCCAGCGGCCTGCTGACCTTGAACGGCACGGTGTCGCCGAACGTCACGGCCCGCACCGTCATCCTGAGCGGTGCCGGCAACGGCATCTTGAACGGCGCGCTGAACGACAATGGCGCGAACATCCCCGCCTTGACGAAACAAGGCACCGGCACATGGACGTTGAACAACGCGAATGTGTATTCCGGCGTGACCGTGGTCCAAAACGGCACGCTAGCGCTGGGCGCGGGCGCCACGATCGCCAGCACCCCGAGCATCCAGCTCAAGAATCCGGCGACACTGGACGTCAGCGCGGTTTCCGGCGGATTCACGTTGGGCGCGGCGCAAACGCTCGCGGGCACCGGCAATGTCACGGGCAGCTTCAACGCCACCGGTACGGTGAGCCCGGGTCCGCTGGGCACCCTGACTTTTTCCAGCAACCTGACGTTGTCGGGGACGACGTTGATGGAACTCAACCGCACCAATGTGCAAAATGCGGATCTGGTCTCGGCGGCGACGCTCGCCTATGGCGGCACGCTGACGGTGACGAATCTGGGCGATGCGTTGCAGGCGGGGGATACGTTCCATTTGTTTTCCGGCACCATCAGCGGCACGTTTGCGGCGACGAACCTGCCGGCCTTGTCCTCGACGAACCAGTTTTGGGATGTCTCACAGCTGGCGAGCGGCATCATCAGGGTGGCCGCCAATACCGCACCTGTGCCGTTGATCACGTCGCCGGTTGTCAGCGGGACGAATTTCACTCTGCAAGTGGCGGCTTCGCAGTCCGGGTTTAATTATGTGCTGCAGGCGACCCCGACGCTGGCACCCGCGGTCTGGACGGGTGTCCAGACCAATGCCGGAACGGGCGGGACCTTGAACTTCACGTTACCCATCACGCCGGGCAACCCACAACAGTTCTTCCGCATCAGCGCCCAATAACGGGTGGCGGCGGTTCAAGCCAAGGCCGGCGCCGACCTGGTGAAGTCCGGGCGGCGCCGGAAAATCCGCCGTATGGTTGGAAAGCAAAAGGGGTTTCCGGTATGCTCGGGCCGAGTCAGCGTGAAAACATTTTTTTCCAGCTTGTGCTGCGTCGTCTGGTTCAGCCTGGTGCCACACGCGCTGGCAGATAACGAAACCCCCTATTTCGCCCGGACCTGGCTGGCGGAAGACGGCCTGCCGGACAACCGCGTGGTGGGGCTGGCCCAGACGCCCGACGGCTATCTGTGGGTCGCCACACAGGGCGGCACCGTCCGTTTTGACGGGGTCCGTTTTCAGCGGGTCAGCATCGCCAGTTCCCCCAGTCTCATCGCCGGCACCATGCGGGCCCTCCTGTTGGACCGGGAAGGCCGCGTCTGGCTGGCGAAGGACGAAGGCGGGACCGTGTTTTGTTTTGACGGGGCGCAGGTGCGGATGCTGTCGGCCGATCAAGGCCTCCCGAAAAACGAGACGCAACGTTCGCTGGCGATGGATGGCAAGGGCGACCTCTGGGTCACGTACAGCTCGGGCAAAGTCATCCGCTGCGCCCGGGATGGCAAGGTGGACACCTTCACAAGCAAGGATGGCCTGCCCGGTGATGGCGGCATCTGCTGGCTGGCCACCGGCCATGACGGAACCCTGTGGTTTGCGAAGGGCAGCCATTTGGGGGTGTTCCGCAACGGCCGGTTCAACGTCCTGGAAAATTTTGGTTCGCCGGCGCTGCGGATCGCCCCGGCCCATGCCGGCGGCATCTGGGTCTGTGTGGGGCAGCAGGTCTTGAAATTTGATGAAGGCGTGGAAACCGTTGAACTGGGAAAAATCATTCCGGACCAAACCGGCGGCCCGGCAAGTTTCGAGCCGTCAGTGCTGTTCGAAGACCGCGAGGGCGCGGTGTGGGTGGGCACGGTTTCCGCCGGTTTGTTCCGCTGCGACAGCAACGCGGTCACGCGGGTCGAGGTTTCCAACCCGGCCATTCTCAGCCTGGCGGGAGACCGGGAAGGCAATCTGTGGGTGGGCACGCGTGGCGGTTTAAACCGGGTACACCGGCGGCTGACTTCCATGATCGGACCGGCGGATGGCCTGCCGTTTCAAGGGGTGCAGTCGGTTTGCCAGGATGCGGCCGGCTCGCTTTGGCTGGTGGGTGAAAATGGCGTGCTGGTCCGCGGCCAGGGAACGAATTGGCCCGTGCAATCATCCGCCGGCGGTTTGGCGAAAACCTATGTGACGTGCGCCGTCGCCGACACGAACGGTTCCGTCTGGATCGGTGGCCGGCGCGGCGCGTTGTTTCGCTGGTCCGGCGGCGAGTTCAAGGATTTGGGCTTGCGGACGAATCTGCAAGAAAGGGCCGTGCGCTCGTTGCTGGTGACCCGCACCGGGGATTTGTGGATCGGCACGGACTTGCCGGATGTCCTGTACCGGTTGCGCGGGGAAAAACTGCAATCGTTCAATTTGCCGACCGGCTACCGGTTCATCCGGGCGATGGCGGAGGACACGGCCGGAAATGTCTGGGCCGGCGCTTCGGACGGCTTGCTGGTGCGCGTGACGGGTGATGACCTGGTGGATGAGACCGCCAAATCAGCCGCCTGGTCCATCCGCTGCCTGCATGGGGCGGCGAACGGCGATTTATGGATCGGTTACGCCGGTGCCGGCGCCGGGCGGCTGCGGAACGGGACCATCACCCGGTTCGGCATCGATGAGGGATTGCCGAATGATTACGTCGCCCAAATTCTGACGGACGGGCGTGGCAGTGTTTGGTTCGCGGGCAACCAGGGGATATATCAGGTGCACGAACGGAACTTTGATGACCTGGCCAACGGTTCGGCCACCCGGCTCTGGCCGGTCGTTTACGGTCGCAGTGAAGGCTTGCCGGGATTGCAGGCAAGTTTTGATTATTGCCCGGACTCGTTGCGTTCTTCGGATGACCGGCTGTATTTCTCCATGCTGTCCGGTCTGGCCGAGGTGCGGCTGGATTTCGCCCGGCTCAATTACCGGCAACCTGATGTGTTCATCGAACGCGTCATCGCCGACGACCGGGCGAATGCCGTTTATCAGGATCTCAAACTGGCATCGCCGACCAACGGCACCGCATCAATGCGGGAGGGCAAACCGGCCGACAAGGGCGAACTCCGGTTGCCGCCCGGGTTGCAGCAGGTGCAGTTCGAGTTCACCGCCTTGAGTTTTGTGGCACCGGAGAATGTGCAGTTCCGCTATCAGTTGGAAGGGTTGGACAAGGACTGGGTGGATGCCGGCACACGGCGTGTCGCCAGCTATACGCATCCGCCGCCGGGCCACTATCACTTCAAGGTGGTTGCTTGCAACAACGATGGCATCTGGAACAAGGTCGGTGACACCCTTGCCGTCGATTTCGAACCCTATTTCTGGGAGACGCTCTGGTTTAAGGTGGTGACCACCGCGGTGAGTTTCGCGAGCTTGTTCGTGGTACTGGTGCTGGTGCTGCGCCGCCGTCATCGTCTGGTGGTCGAGCGGCTGGAACATCAGCGCGCCCTGGAGCTGGAGCGGAACCGGATCGCGCGCGATCTGCATGATGACCTCGGCGTCGGCCTGACCGAAATCGGACTGCTGGGAGATCTGGCGGGCACGAACCACGAACTGCCGTCGGCCGACCGGGAACGCCTGTCGGAAATCACAGGCCGGGCGCGCACGCTGGCGGCCTCGCTGGATGAAATCGTCTGGGCTATCAACCCGGCCAACGACACGTCGCAATCATTGGTGGATTATTTTTTCCCGTACGCGCAAAAATTGCTGGGCAGTGCCGGGATCCGCTGCCGGCTGGAAGTGATCGAACCGCTGCCCGCAGGCAACCTCAATGCGGAAGGACGCCATGAATTTTTTCACGCGTACAAAGAAGCCCTGAACAACATCATCCGCCATTCCGGCGCCACCCAGGTGCAGGTGACCATGTCCGCGGCGGAAGGCAACCTGGTCATCCGCATCGCCGACAACGGCCGCGGCCTGGCGGAGGGGGCGGGCCGGGGCGCGCACCATGGCCTGGCCGGGATGCGCGAACGCCTGCTCCGCCTGGGCGGACGTTGCGACCTGACCAGTCACGCCGGCCAAGGCACGGAAGTGACGTTTATCATCCCGGTTCAACCAGAAAAATGAAGACCATCAAAGTGGCGATAGTTGAAGACGATGCACGGTTCCGCAAGAGCCTGCGCCGCGTGCTGGAGTCCCGGCCCGGCCTGGTGTGCATCGCCGAGTACGGCACGGGTGCGGAGGCGATCGAACGCATTCCGCGCGATCTGCCGGAGGTGGTGCTCATGGACCTCAACCTGCCGGACTCCTCCGGCGCGGAAGTGACCGCCCGCCTCAAGTCCCAGCTGCCCGACATCAGCGTGGTGATCCTCACGGTCTATAATGCCGCCGAACACATCTTCAAGGCGCTGCGGGCGGGGGCCGACGGTTACCTGCTCAAACAGGCCACGGCGGCGGAAATTCTTGAAGCCGTCGCCGAGGCGCATCGTGGCGGGGCGCCGATGAGCAGCGAGATTGCCCGGAAAGTCATCGCCGCCTTTCATGAGCCCAAGCCCGCCCCGGCGGCCACGGAAACGCTGGCGCCACGGGAGCGGGAAATCCTGGAACTGGTGGCCAACGGTTATGCCAACAAGGAGATCGCCGACAAGCTGGCGATCACGTTGAGCACGGTCTGCTGGTATCTGCACGAAATTTACAAAAAGCTCCATGTGCAGAGCCGGGTGCAGGCGGTCAACAAATTGCGTGAGTCATCGGGCCGTCACCCGTCATCCTGAAGGGTGGGGTTCCGGCCAGGAGCCGGGGAAGCAGCCGGCCACCCCTTGGTTTTGTAGGGTGGAGGGTTCCACCGGCCCGCCTAAAATAAGGCTGTGACCCGCGCAGTTGTTTTTGAAAGCGCGGCGCGAAAATTTATTGAAATGAAACCGCTCTCCATGTTGTGCTTGTCGCTGGTGGCCGGGTGGTCCGTGACCGCCGCCGAGCCAGCGGCGACGCCGGCATTCCCCGCCGATGTGCGCGTGGAACGGGCGGTGGCATATCTGCCCACCAACCGGGTGGAACGCGCGGACTTGTATTTTCCGTTGGCCACGTCCCCGGCGGCGCGCCTGCCCGCCGTGGTGATCATCCATGGCGGCGGTTGGAATGATGGCAAGCGCGATGCCAAACGCGAAATCAGCACCGGCAGCACGCTCGCCCGCAACGGCTATGTGGCCATGAGCATCGATTACAAGCTCGCGTGGGGCAAATACGTCGTGTGGCCGACAAATTTGTGGGACTGCAAAACGGCCGTGCGCTGGCTCCGAAAAAACGCGGACCGGTTGGGCATCGACCCCAACCGCATCGGCGTGCTGGGAGAATCCGCCGGCGGACACCTGGCGGCGATGGTTGCGCTGACCACGCCGACGGACGGCCTGGATCCGGTTGAACCGGATGGCGACATTTCCTGTGGTGTGAACTGCTGTGTGGACATGTACGGCATCGCTGACGTCGCCGCATTCGAACAACACCCGAGCATGTTGCCCAAAACCGCCGCCGAAGCACCGGAGTTGTACCGGGCAGCGGCGCCGCTCACCTACGTCCGGAGCAATTCGCCGCCGTTCCTCATTTTGCACGGCACGGCGGACAAGCTCGTGAGCATCGACCAGTCCAGACGGCTGGTGGCGGCCTTGGAAAAGGCCGGGGTCGAACACGAGTTCATCCCCGTTCCGGATGCACCGCACAGTTTCGATCTCCAGCCCGTGCAACGCGATCTGCGCCCGGTGGTGCTGGGTTTTTTGGATAAACACCTCAGACATTTACCGGCCAACAAATGAATTCCGGTGATTCAATCAACATGAAAAATTTCTTTAAAAAATCAGCATTCACCCTCGGTCTGCTGGCCGTGACCACGCTGGTCCGGGCGGAACCGGGAATCGTTTCGGTTCAAGTCCAGGTCGCCCCCGGCAAAGCTTGGACGAATTATCCCACGCGCACGCTGGCCGCCCTGCCAGTGGCGGTGACCGGCCAGACGGATCCGGATCTGGACCAGTACGGCGGGCTGCTGGCGCGCAAGGGGAAGGCCACCGGATTCTTTTACCCGAAAAAGATCGGTGAACGCTGGTGGTTGATCGATCCGGACGGCGGCCAGTTTCTGCACAAGGCGGTCGTCGCCGTGACGCCGATGGGCGGGCCGGGCGCGAAGGCGGCTTTCCAGGAAAAATTCGGCGGCGACTCCAACTGGGTGGCCCGCACGTCCGGCCTGCTGCATGAGGAAGGTTTCAACGGCCTCGGCGCCTGGTCCGACACCGCCCGGCTGCGGCAGGCGGCACGACCGCTGGTTTACACGCGCATCTGGGATTTCATGAGCAGCTACGGACAGAAACGCGGCGGAACGTACCAGCAGTCGGGGCATGTCGGTTACCCGAAGGACTGCATCTTTGTTTTTGATCCGGAATTTGAAAAATTTTGCGACAGCTACGCGCAGCAGCTCGCCAAGTCCAAGGATGACCCGTGGCTGCTCGGGCATTTCTCGGACAATGAAATGCCGTTCAAACGCAACGCCATCATCAACTATCTGCAATTGCCCGAAAACGATCCGGGACACCAGGCGGCGCTGGCGTGGTTGCAGGCGCGGCATGGCGCAGCGGCAACGGTCAAGGACATCACCGAACAGGACAAGGAAGATTTTCTCGCGCTCGTGACCGACCGTTACTATGGGATCGTTTCGCGGGCCATCAAAAAACACGACCCCAACCATCTTTTCCTAGGTTCGCGTTTTCACGGGGAAGAGCTGAACTACCCGGAAGTCATCAAAGCCGCCGGCGCTTATGTGGACGTGCTGGCCGTCAATTATTACCGCACCTGGACGCCATCGCAGGAGAAGCTGGCGATGTGGTCGCGGGAATCCGGCCGGCCGATCCTCATCACGGAATGGTATGTGAAAGGCGAGGACTCCGGGTTGTCCAACAACAGCGGGGCCGGCTGGATCGTGAAATCCCAACATGACCGCGGGCTGTTCTACCAAAACTTCGCGCTCGGCCTGCTGGAATCAAAAGTTTGCGTGGGCTGGCACTGGTTTAAATACAGCGACAACGATCCTTCCGAGCCCAACACCGATCCCTCGAATCGCGACTCCAACAAGGGGATCGTCACCTTTCGCTACGAGCCCTATGCGACCTTGCTGGAGGAGATGAAGCCGTTGAACGACCGGGTGTATGTCCTGGCGGACTATTTTGACCGGCCGGCGGGACCGATGTCCGCCACAAAATAATTCAACCGGCCAAGGTCGCAGGTTTAATGTCAGCAACCAAAGCTGTTTTCCCCCAGCGAAGGAATTTGGAGATGGTGCGCGCGGCGGAAGTTGAACCCATAACCTTCGGCTCCGGAGACCAGCCACCACAATCAGAAAAGCGCCGTAAACCGGGAAATTATCCATTCATCGGCTGTTCGCCAGGAGGATTCCATATCGACGATGTCTTAATTATCCGATCGCAACCAATGCCGACGAATTCATATTCAACTTTCCGTTGGCTTGATGTGAAGCCCCCCCTATTTTCGCCGGAAGATATCAGAGGCAAATTTATAGGTCCCTGAACCAACCCTAAAAATGGCCCTGCCGTTTTCCTGCCTCAGAAATTTCACACCCTCGACCTGCTCCACTGGCCGGCCACTCTCGGTGATGCTGGCCGGGTCACTCGTCGGAATGCGAACCGTTGCGGTCGTATTGGCTGGCACTGAGATTTCCAGCGTCAGCCGTTTGCCTTCCGTTTTCCAGGCCGTGGCAACTGTTCCATGGGCCGAATCGAAACTGGTTTTGGCCCAGGTCAAACCATCACGGATGACCGGATCGATCAGGATGGTTTTGAAGCCGGGGCTGTCCGGGCGAATTCCGCCGATGTAACCAAAGAGGTATTCCCCGCACGAGCCCAACGAATAATGGTTAAACGAATTCATTCCCGGATCCTGAAATCCCTTTTCCGGAGTCCAGCCATCCCACCGTTCCCAGATGGTGGTGGCCCCATGTTTCACCGAGAACAGCCAGGACGGGAACGTATCCTGTTGCAGCAACCCGTAGGCGGCGTCCGCTTTGCCCGCCTGGGTGAGAACCGGCAGCAAGTAGCTGACGCCAACGAAGCCGGTGGAAAGATGGTTGCCCTTGGCCTTGATGTCCGCTTCCAGATATTGGGCCGCTTTTGGCCGGAGTTCCTCTGGCAGCAGCCCGAACTTGAGCGCCATGGCGTAGGCGCACTGGGTATTCCCCTGGATGCGGCCATCCGCCGCCACATAGCGCTTATTGAAGGCGGTCTTGATATCTGCAACCAATCGGTCGTATTTATCCGCATCAGCCACGCGCCCCAGGACGCGGCAAGACTTGGCCAGCAGGCCGGCCGAGTAAGCAAAGAAGGCGGTGCCGATCAAATCCTTGGGTGTATCCGCGTTGATGGACAGCCAGTCGCCGAAGTCCTCGCCCCGGTTCTTGTCACGGATCAAACCGTCGCTGTGCGATTGCAAGTAATCCACCCATTTGATCATTGCGGGCAGATGGCTCTCCAAGATGCGCCGGTCGCCATACATCTCATAGATGGTCCAGGGACAAATGACCCCGGCATCGGCCCAGGCAGCCACACCCCCGATATCTTTGCTGGGATTGGGGCTCACATTGCTGAAGGCGCCCGCCGGTGATTGGGCATCATCCACATCCACCAGCCATTTGGTGAAAAATGAAGCCACGTCCGCGTTGTAAGTCGCCGTGCGGATGAATACCTCCGCATCGCCCATCCAGCCCAGGCGCTCATCCCGTTGCGGACAGTCCGTGGGCACGCTGATATAGTTACCGCGCTGACCCCACTGGATATTGGATTGCAACTGATTGATCCGGGGGTCTGAACAGGTGAACTCACCCGTCCGCGGCGTGTCCGACCCGATGACAATTCCCGTTATGGCACCTATTTGAGGTTGGCCGTTCAGGCCGGTGATTTCCACATAGCGAAAACCGTGAAAAGTGAAGCGTGGCTGCCAGACTTCAACGCCATCACCATTGCATACGTAATGGTCGATCGAAGGCGCTCCGCGCAAATTTGTCGTGTAAAGCGAGCCATCGGGATTGAGCATCTCGGCATGGCGCAGGGTGATTTTGGTGCCGGCGGGGGCCGAAACTTTCAGCCGCACCACTCCGACCATGTTCTGGTCAAGATCATAGACCCAGGTGCCGGGCCGGATTTCTTTGATGGTTTTTGGGGTCAGCTCGCAAAGCTCGCGCACGGGCGGCATGACTTGCGACTCCAATTTCCGGAAGGATTCATCGCGCTCCTCGACCGCAGACCAGTTGCCTTCATCCAAGCCAGGCCTGTCCCAGCCCTTGATTTCCAGACGCGCATCATAATTTTCACCCAGCATGAAATCTGCTGACGAGATGGGGCTCGCGTGGGATTTCCAGGTGCGATCCGTCACAATTGTTTCCGCGTGACCGTCTGCGTAAGTCACTTCCAGCTGGGCCAGAAACGCCGGCTCCTTGCCATAGAACTCGTAACCGCCATTGCCGATATGACCGCTGAACCACCCATCCGCCAGCAATGCGCCCACGACATTCTCGCCCGGCTTTAACGTGCCGGTGACATCAAAAGTCTGATAGCGCACGCGCTTGCGATAGTCGGTCCAATCCGGCGCCAGCACATGATCCCCCACCCGCTGGCCATTAATGCGCACTTCATACAGTCCCAGGGCCGTGACATGCAGAACCGCCCGCTGGACCGCGGATTTCAATTCAAAGGACTTCCGCAGGCAGGGAACAACCGAAGATTGCACGGGCAACATCAATGTTTGATTCTCAGCCACCTCCTTGCTGATGATCTGTCCGCGATACTCAAATTCCACCCGCAAACGTTTGACCACATTGGTGGCCGGATCCACGCCCAGTGTTTGGTTGTTGATGACCATTTTCAAGCGACCTTCCTTGATCTGGCGGTTCAATACGTCGGTGACATCGATAGCCGGCCCCTTGGCCACGGTTTCATAGGTTGCATGGTGGATGCTCAGGATGGCATTGGTATCATCGTTAGCCGGCATTGGCGCGATCCATTTGGCGCTCCAATCAGCGGGCTGCAGAAGCCCCATGCTCCACTGTGCAACCGGGCTCCATTCGCCCGTTTTATCATCGCGATCCCATGTCCGGACCTTCCAGAAACAACCTTCGCGAGAAACCAATGGCTGGCCGGCATAGGCTATCTGGGAACTTTCATCCGATGGCACCTTGCCGGAATCCCACAAGTCACCCTTGTCCTGGTCCAACAACTGCAATGAGGAGGCGACCATGACTTGATAAGCTGTTTGCATTTCTCCCCGGCGGTCTGAGTTGATGATCCAGCCCAAGCGCGGCGTGGTTACGTCGATGCCTTGCGGATCATTGAGATATTCGCAACGCAGGTTCTGGGTGGTCACCGCCGCCGCGCTGAGGTGGCTGATCACCATCAGCCCCAGAACAAGGATGTATTTTAGTCCGCTGATTTTCAATTTAGGCCATGCTGGTGTGGTCATGATAATTAATCCCGTCAATTTTCGGCACGCCTTTCAAGACTTGCAGTAAATTTTGATGAACTGTTCCGGCGCCACGGATCGCGACGCCGGCAATGATGCTGAGGTTGTTATAACGTCTGTTGGTTACGTTAACTTAACCCTCAACCGGCACCTGCGTCCATCCCCCGAACATGGTGAGATTTTTATCACCGAAACAGGGGATGGTCGAAAAACTCTTTTCACTATCGACTGCCGGTGTTCTTGGCAACAATCGGGTAACACCATGGAACGCATCCGATACCCACGCAGCCCGCCATTCTCACCGGATGGCCGCCTTGCCATTGCCAGATTCCGAACTCTGATCTGGATGACGTTATCTTTGGTCATTTTACCAAGTCTGGCGGCGACTGTGCAGGCGCGCTTGGAAGTGGTCAATGGCGACTTTGGCGACCTGACCGGATTGACGCCGGGCAACGATGGCTGGTATTCCGGGCTGCCAAAAGGCTGGACCGGTTCAGGCGCCAACTACGCCATCAATAACAAGCAAGGCGCGATGCCACCGGTCTGCAATCCATCCCAGTTGGGCCGGTTGAGCCAACAGGTCGGCACCTTGGAAAAAACAGCCGATGTCGTGCTGACGTTTGATGTCTCTGACGTCTTCAATGGCGGGACAGTGTTGAAGGTGTCCATTCTGGACGGCGCGCAGGATCAGCTCGCGAGCGGCGAATTTACCGACGGAGCCGACCAAACGCTCGTGGCGAAGCAGGTGCCGGCCGGCACGTCGATAACCATTCTTTTCGAAGCCACCCGGTCCACACCCGCGCTCGACAATGTTTCCGTTGCCGTCCGGGAACCGGGTTCTAACATGCCGGACGCGGCCAAATCGCGTGCCGTGTCCGTGCCTATCACTGTCGCCGCCTATTATTATCCCGGCACCCATCCGGATCCGCGCTGGGATAAGAACAAATATCCCGGCTTCACCGAGTGGGATGAGATCAAAGCCGCCAAGCCGCGCTTTCCCGGACACATTCAGCCCAACCCCCCGGTCTGGGGCTATCAAAATGAAGCAAACCCTGAAGTCATGGCGCAGAAAATCACCGCCGCCGCCGACTACGGCGTGAATGCGTTCATCTTCGACTGGTATTATTACGACGACGGGCCGTATCTCGATGATGCGCTCGACGAAGGTTTTCTCCACGCCACCAACAACGCCCGGGTAAAGTTCGCGCTCATGTGGGCGAACCATGACTGGTATGACATCCAAGGCTACAATCCGGCCGACAATAATCTCAAGCTGCTGTATCCGGGCAAGGTCACACCGGCGACCTGGGACAAAATCTGCGACCTCGTCATCGATAAATACTTCAAGCACCCAAGCTACTGGCTGGTGGACGGCAAACCCTATTTCTCCATCTACGAAATGAGCCAGTTCCTCGACAGCTTTGGCTCGATTGAAAATGCCCGCGCCGCGCTCGACAAATTTCGGGAAAAGGTTCGCGCCGCCGGTTTCCCCGGTCTGCACGTCAATGCGATCGTCTGGGGCGAGCCGAATCTGCCCGGCGGCAAAACGCCGCCCGGTTGGCCCAAGCTCTGCCGCGACCTCGCGCTCGACAGTCTTACCAGCTACACTTGGGTGCATCACGGCGCCCTGAACAATGCCACCTTCCCCCTGTCCGATTACGTCTGGGGTCGCGATAAATATCTGTCGTTTTGGGCGCGGGCAAAGACGGAATATTCCATCCCCTATTTTCCCAACGCCATGGTCAACTGGGATAACAGTCCGCGCGCCGCGGCCGGCGCCGGTTGGAGCCGGCCCGCCGCGCACGTCGTGAACCCGGTGGTCACCGGCAACACGCCGGCCGCGTTCAAACAATCGTTGGAGATCATCAAGCAGCGGTTGCTGGCCGCACCAACGCAGCCAAAGATCATCACCATCAATGCCTGGAACGAATGGCCCGAAGGCAGTTGCCTGGAACCCGCGCAACAATACGGCTACGGCTACCTCGAAGCGGTGAAATCCGTTTTCACCAACGCAAAGTAAAACGTGGCGATATTTGGCGCATCGCCGGTTTCTACGGTTTCTGATCACCGGCATTTACTTTGGAGTTTTGGAGGCCATATACCGGACCACCGCCTCGGTCCGCGAACTCACATGTAATTTGGTGAAGACATGCTTCAAATGACTGCACACCGTGTCGATGCTCAGATCCAGCTTGTCGGCGATCATTTTGTTGGCATAACCCTGTGACAGCAGCATCAGGATCTGTTCCTCCCGCACGGAAAGGCTGGTGGATTCGTCCCGGATTTTGGCCTTCTGCCGGAATGATTCGATGACCCGCCGGGCGATCTGGCTTGTCATCGGCGCGCCGCCACCCAGCACGTCCAGCAATGCCGTCCGCAGGTCCGCGGGCTTTGTCCGTTTCAGCAAATAACCGTCCGCCCCGGCTTCCAGCGCCAGAAAGACCAGTTCCTGATCATCCATCGCCGTAAGAATCACGATCTGGGTTTGCGGCAGCAGCGCCTTGAGCCGCACGGTGCATTCAATCCCCGACATCCGCGGCAAAAAGATGTCCATGAGCACCACATCTGGAACCTCCGGCGGAATGACGCGCAAGGCCTCCTCGCCGGTTGCACAGGCACAAATGCATTCAAAGTCCGGAAACGAATTGATCAGCTTGATCCAGCTGTCGCGGACCTTCGGCTGGTCTTCCACCAGGGCTACCTTGATCGGCGGTTTGGAGGTTGCGGCCGCCGGACGGCTGGCTTTCGTTGGCTTCATAAGCTTAACATTTGGTGGGGTCATGGTTTTGTGCGGGTTCATCGGTCCGGCCATTTCTGATTTCACTGTTGTTTTTGCCGTTGCGGATCCAGTTCCAGAAACCCCAGCGGGGACGCCGCAGCGGAACGCTCAACTCGACCCGGCACCCTTGCCCCGGCCGGCTGGTGATGAAGCAATGGCCGCCGAGCTGGTTCATCCGCTGGACCATGTTGGTCAATCCGTTGCGTTCTGATTTTGCCCCGGTCGCATCAAACCCCTTGCCGTTGTCCTGCACCACCACCGCCAGCCGCTGGCCTTCCCAACGGATTTGCAGGTTCAGTTCGGTGGCGGCGGAATGCTTGACCGCGTTATTGAGCGTCTCCTTGATGGCCATGAGCAGGCTGCGGCGGAGCGGCAGGTCAAACGCCGCCGCCGAGATCTCCGGTCCCACTTCGAACAGGCATTGGATCTTGGTGGGCGCCAGAAATTCCTGGGCATACTTGCACACAAAGGCGGCAAAATCGCGCAAGGTATCCCGCTGGGGATTTACCGCCCAGAGGATTTCATCCATGGTCGAGAGCAACCCCCGGGCCTCCTCGCAGATCCAGTTGAGCTGCTGGCGCATTTCCGAGTCCGCGGGCAATTCGTTTTGCGCCACTTCCCCGTGCAGCACCAGTTGCGTCATCCGCGCTCCGATGTCATCATGGATGTCCCTCGCGATCCGCGCGCGTTCTCCCTGCAATAAAAATCGCTCCTTGTTTTGCAACGCCAGCTGCGCCATGAGCCGGAGGCTTACCAAGATGACCAGCCCGCACACCGTCAGCAGCAGGACTTGGAACCAGCCCCGCTGCCAGAAGTAGACCTTGATGGGTTTCAGTGACGGCATCATGATCACCGCGTCCGGAGCCGTCCACCAGGGGCTGCCGCCCAACGGGGCTATGATGGTCGCCGCCGGCCAGGCCGGTTGGGCTTCGGTCCGTTTTTCCCAATGACTGACCCCTTCAGGAACGATCCGCCAGCTTTTGTCAGATTTGACCTCAATGCTCCGGCCGTCCTCCAGGTCGATCCGCAAACCAAAAAGCATTCCCGCGAAAAAAGACCCGTTGTAACAATTGACCGCCAGCACATGCCGGCCCGGCACCAACAACGAGGTCGAATCGAAGACAAACAGCTCGCGCCATTCAGCTCCCCGGCCCACTTCACGACCGTCCAAATAAAGTGTGAACTCATTGTCCGCCGTCATCACGAGACGCGCCTTGGTGACCTTGGCTCCTTCGGGAATCTCAAACGTGTTCCAAAATTGGCAGACCTGGTTATCGAGGGTCTTTTCGGTCCAAATCCAGGACCCCAGTCCGTTGGTCGGACTCACATAAGGCACCGCCGCTTCCATTTGGATTATCTGGCTGTTCGTCACCGTGTCCATGGCCCGCACCGGCGTAGTCAGGGCAAACAGCAATACCAGCCCGGGAAAAATGGACCCGCGGAACCGAAAACGGCGCAGCCACAATTTCATCGGCGGAAGATTGGTCATCAAGCGGTGCAACATCGTTAGTTTAATCAATTTTCAACAAATGCCAAACCGGTTGTGGCCGGGGCGGACAGGTGACCATCACCCGCTGCCAGTAATTCATCCGGCTGAAACGGATTTATGGCAGGTCAACCGCCTCCACGCTTTGAACGGTCACCGGCCCGATCAACCCGGATTTCGGCAGCGCCGAATCCTTGGTGAACGGCTCGTACGAGCTCCAGGTGAAACGCTCTGCCACCGGCAACGCCGCGTCCCCGATCATCCGGTTCGGCCAGAGGTTGGCTACCCGGACTTCCAACCGGTTCCGGCCGGGATGCAACCTGCCGGTCACGTCCACGCGAAACGGCGGCTTCCACAATATGCCCAGGTCCTCGCCATTGAGCTTCACCTGCGCCATCACCTCCACATCGCCGAGGTCGAGCCAGGTTTCGGTCTTTTGTTTTCCGATTTTCGCCGCCGGCCTCCAATTGAACGTCTTGGCATACGTCGCCGTGCCGGAAAAATATTTCACCCCGGGATTGGTGGATTCGCTCAACGAACCAAGCCGATCCAGGGCGATCTGTTCCGGTGCGCCCCATTTGGGCGGAAAATGCACATCCCACGCGCCGTTGAGTTCCCGGGGCGCGGGCACATTGATTATTTCAGCGCGCCTCGTCTTGCCGCTCGCGCCGGTCAATTCATAGCGCCCCGGCCGGGACGCGACCACTTCCAGCCGCCCCGCGTCGTCGCAACGGATCTCCGCCGGCCGGTTGGTGAAGGTGATTGCCGGATTAAGGTTGAGGTTATCCGTGTCCTGCCCGCTGGTGATGAATCGCCGGCCATCGGCCGTGTATTCCAGCACCAGGGTTTTTACGATGCCAAAGGCCGGATCATCACCCTTCGCCAGTTGGCGGGGTTGAAATTCAAATTCGCCCCGGTCCGCCATCGCCTGCACCTTGGACCGGACGTCGCGGGTCCGCGCCGCATCGCCGGGCACGCCATAGGTCGCCTTTTGGATCTGGATAGCCGGCGGCTTGCTCAACGGCACCACCGGCTGGCCATCCCGGGTGAAACGGACCACCGGGTCAAAGGGCCGGGATGACGGCCGGAAGACCACAAAAGTCGAGCCGCTCGCTTCCAGCCGCAACGGTACGGAAATGTCCGTCCCTGTTTCTTCATATTCCGCCACCGGTGACATTTCACCCGTCTGCGGATTCCAGAATTCCGGCCGCAAACCTTTCACCCGGAAAGTGCATTTTGCTTCCACCGTGGCGGCGGTCCCGTTCGCCACAAAGTAGATTTCCGTGTCCCCATCCTGCCGGTGGATCCAATTCAGCTTCACGCCCGATGTGAAGTCCGCCGGCGCGGCGCACTGTTCCAACACGGTTTGAAACGGTTGCCCCCAGATCACCCGGCCCTGCCCGAACGGATGTTCGGTCACGGTCCTGCCATCGCAATCGCCCCAGACTTCTGCCGCCATTTTGGCGACCTCGGCATCACCTTGGGGTTGATCCGCCAGGCTTGGCGAACCGGTCGGCCGTGGTCCCACCACCGTTGCTCCCGCTTGGACGAGTTGTTTGATTTTCCGGACCAGGGCCGGTGTCATCAATGTGTTCCCTTCGGGCAACACCAGCAACCGGTAACTCATGCCGTCCGGCAATGTCAGCCGTCCGTCCTTCACGCTCATGCGTGTGATCAGGGCTTCCGCGCTGCATTCATCGTATTTGTATCCGGCCGGCACCATCGGAGCGGGGGTGAACGCGGTTTGATCCGGCAACTGGGGTCGCAGGTAACACAGGTCCGCCACAAATAATCCCTGCCGCAGCATGAACTGGCAGCGCGCCAGGTATTCGTGCCAGGCGGTGGACATCTCCCACCAGGTCTGCGTCCGTTCATAGTGCAAGCCCCACGGCCCCATCGTGGCGCCGGGAAAACGGTCCAGATACGGCTGGTGGGCATAGCGATGGATCACAAAACGGTTGATGCCCTGTGAAAACTCATAATCACCCAGCGCCTTGACGGTTGCGGGGTGAAATTTCCATTGCTCGTTATCGCCGGAAGTGAACGCTTCCGCGCCCACGATGTTCCTGCCCATGATGTGCCCCACCGACGCCATTTGCCGGGCCATCGCCTCGTTCTCGTTCCCTCCGGTCGCCCAAAATTCGCTCATCGGTTCATCGGCCTGTTCGGTATATGTGGCCTCGTCACCGAACGGCAGATGGTACCCTTCGATGCTCAGGCGCAGGCCATGCTCATGCGCCAGCCGCGCCAGGGCTCCCACATAATTCGTCGCCAGCAGTTCGGAAATGGTCTGGTGAAAATCCCAGCGAAAACGGTCTGCGGTTGCGTCATCGCCAACCTTGACGCTCCCACCGGTCACATCGGGCAAAAATGGCAGCGGGTCGTAACCACGACGTTGCTGAAACTCCTCGCAAAATTTCGGCGTCCAGTTTTGCGAGCCCACCTCCCAGCTGTCGATGTGCGTCGCCGCCAGTGTCGGTCCCGCCATCGGACCGGCCTCCGCGATGAGTTTTCCCATCATGTTCGTGAAATGCCATTCCATCGCTTCCCGGCTGAGCTTGTCACATTCCAATCCGTTGTCGCCCTTGACCGGTGGACGCGTGGACGAGCCGGTGGTGGTGTGGCCAATGCGTTGGATGATCCATTTCCCGGCAGGAACATCCCACGTCAGTTTCCCGTCCGGATCCAGCTTCGCCGTCAGATTGAGCACGGCATCGGGCGCCACCACGCTGTTGGTCGTGACCGGAATGGCCAGCACGGCGATGTCGCGGTAAAAATCCTCGTACTTTACCGTGCTGTTAAAACCATCGTGCCCCCGGTTGCTGGCCGTGTCCGGCCGCGGCAGTGCGGTCGAAAAATGAACCGGCCCTTCGACCGTCAGATTCGTCGTGACGAGCATCTGCATGGAAAGTTCCGGCGTGATCCACGGCCCGCTGCTGCCGCACCAGCCGGGGCCGTTGGTCATGTTGATTTCAATGCCCAGCCGGTGCGCCTCGGCCACGGCAAATTGAAACAGCTCCTGCCATTCGGCATTCATGAAATCCGCCGTGCCGGGTGGCGGCGCAAAACGTTCCACCACGTCCATGATGATGACCCCGCCGATGCCTGCGCGCTGCATCGCCTCGAGGTCCGCCGTGATGCCCGCCTTGGTGACGTTGCCATTATTCCAAAACCAATAAACCCACGGACGGGCCGAGGCCGGCGGTTTGGCGAAGTGTGATGACAAATCATCCGCCATCAACGGCGCCGACCAGATCGACAACGCCAGGGCGATCCACAATTTTATTCTCATAAATTCGTATTTTAAATTTGGCCGGCTCAATGAATGGTTGTCGGACGGGGCTGCCTTCGGGTCTTTGGAGCGCCTCAGCGTAGTCCAAAAGCGATGCCGGGCTCAAGGCACCCGCAACCTGAAGAAACCGGCCTGTCCCGCCAGGTTCATCGGCAATGAATTCGAAAAGGCCCCGTTCGCATCCAGCGTGCCCGTGCTATTGGTCTGCCAGACCGGCGCGGCCAGATTCGTCGTCACCAGCCAGGTGTATCCGCTGTTCGGCGTCCCGTTCGTACCCGTCAGGATCAGGTTGCCACCCGCCATCTTGGCCGCTCCCAAAACCGGCGCCGTAAAAAATAGCGGCGCCTTGGTCAGCCGCACATTGTCAAAATCCGCCTGGATGGTTGAATCATTCCCGATCACTGAAAGCAAGATGGTCAGATCCCCGCTCACCGTGGCTCCGGTGATGTAAGTCACCGAATAATCCCGCCACGTGTCCTGGGTGGCGGAAAGTCCGCCGCCGCTGGCCAATACCGCGCCGTTGTTATTGGCACCGTTCACGAGGGAAATGATTCCCGGCGAGTTGATCCGGTCCTTCCGGGATCCGATCGCCACCGTCAATGTATAGACCGTGTTGGATCGCAATGGGCCGGTGTCCTGATACACGCCGCCCACGGGCGTGGCACTGAACACATTGACCCAGCAATACTGGTTTCCCGCTGCCGGGGCGCCCAACGGATTGTTGGCGGTATATTGGATGCCGTTCGGATGCCCGGTGCCGCGATCATCCACGAACGCCTTGTTAAAGTCCGTCCACCCGGTGGGAACCGTCGGGATATCCGCGCCATTGGCCGCAACATTTGACTCGAAGCTGAAGTTATTGACGGTGACCGGGGTGGCTGGTGGTGTCAGGGGAATCGGCGTCACGGTCAGCCGCACATTGTCGAAATCCGCCTGAATGGTTCCGCTGCCGATGGCGGAAAGCATCAGCGTCAGATCCCCGCTGACCGATGCGCCCGTGGTGAAAGTGACCGTATAGTTCTGCCACGTATTCTGCGTGGCCGGCAATCCGCCGCCGCTGGCCAAAACCGTTCCGGCATTGTTGGTGCCGTTGATGAGCGAGATGATTCCGGACGAGTTGTTCCGGTCCGCCCGCGACCCGATCGCCACGGTCAATGAGTAGATGGTGTTGCTCTGCAAAGGTCCGACATCCTGATAAATGCCACCGGTGACTCCGGCGTTGAACATGTTGATGTAACAATACTGGTTGCCGGCGGCCGGGGCGGCCAGCGGGTTGTTGACCGTGAAATCAACCCCACCGGCATTTTGCGAGCCGATACCACCGGCTCCGCCCGGATTGAATGCCGTCCAACCGGCGGGTAGCGCGGGCACCGTGGTCCCGGGTGCGGTGGCATCGAATTCAAAACTGGGATTGCTGATGATGCCCGCCTGCGGCGTGGTGCTGACTTCGGTGGAATTGGGGCTTTCCCCGTTGGTATTGACCGCCGAAATTTTATAGTAATAGGTCGTGCCAGAGCCCAGCCCGATGTCGGTGTATTCGTTGGAGGCGGGCCAATTGTTGGCGGTCGCAGAAACGGAGGCGACGGTGGTTTCCGCACCAGTACTGGTCGCACGTTTCACATTGTAACTCATCGCTCCGGGAGCCGTATTCCAGGTCAAAATCGCCTGTTTGCCGCCGGGGATTACCACCAACCCTGACGGCGCCGCCGGCACAACGCCACAGGCTTCATATACGGACGCGCTCCAGTAAGTGGCGTTAAAAACCACATCCGGATAATAGAAGCCGCCCTGCACCCCGGCTTCGAGATACCAGGTGTGAAAATTCGCCTCGCTCGCCGTGTTGCTTTCCTGCCCGGGTATCACCACGACGCCGTGACCGAAGGCGGCATTCCACTGCCCCGGATCGTTGCCCGCGCCACCCTCGTAACATTGCAGATAGATGGCGTCACAATTGGTGATGTTGTTTCTAAGGCTCACCCAAAAACCTTGGGCGGTATAGGGAGCCATCGTGAATTTATAACCCAGGCCGCCCAGCATATTGGCAAAACTGGTGGAGGAGCCAACATCATAGGTCTGCTCGTCGTCATCATTGATCGCATCAATTCCCGGCACCGCGTTCTTCAGGGCTTGAAAGTTTTTGTAGAGGATGCTGCTCGCCCCCGCTCCTTGTGCAGCCACGAGGGTTTTTATGTTGTCATAACTCGTATCCATCCATCCGCCGATGCACACCTCATACCGCGTGACCGTCGTGGGCGGCGTCTTCAACGTGTTGATCAGCGCGTTCCAGTTGGTGGGGCCGACATAGATGCCATTGCTGCAGGCAACTCCGGCGATCAACAGGGTGCCGTCCGCGTTGACGTGCATGGCAAAGGTGATCAGCGTTGTGAAACCCGAGGCCTTGTCGCAGGCCATGGACGGGTTGCTGAATTGAAAGTAATCATTCCCGTCCGCCCCGTAGTTCATCACGTTGGCGGCCGGGACGCGTAACGGAGCAAGCGCCATTTGAAACAGGGCCCACATCATGACCGCCGGCCAGGAAATTTTTTGACACGTAAACATCGGCTTGGTGAATCTGATATTTTGCAAAGGCAACCGTCCTAAGGCATCCGCAACCGGAAGAAACCGGCGGGTTGGGCGGGGTTGATCGGGATGACGTTCGAGAAGGCACCGGAGCCGTTCAACATGCCGGTGCTGTTCGTCGACCAATTGACGGGGGCCGTCAGGTTGGTGGCGGCCAGCCAGGTGTAAGCGCTGTTCGGGGTGCCGTTGGTACCCGCCAGAATCAGATTGGCGCCCGATACTTTTAACAGGCCAAACACCGGCACTTTGGGGATTGCCGGCACGGTTGTCAGCCGGACATTGTCAAAATCCGCCTGGATGGTTGTGCCATTGCCGATGGCCGACAGCACAATGGTGAGATCACCGCTGGCCGCGGTTCCATTGGTAAAAGTAACGCCATAGTCCTGCCACGTGTCCTGGGTGACCGGAATCCCGCCACCGCCCGCCAGCACCGTGCCGGTATTGTCTGTGCCGTTGATCAGCAAAATGTTTCCCGGCGAATTAAAGCGGTCCGCCCGGGATCCGATCGCCACGGTCAGCGTATAAATTGTATTGGGCTGCAACGCTCCAACGTCCTGATAAATGCCGCCCGTCACGTTCGGGTTGAACATGTTGATGTAGCAATACTGGTTGCTGGAAGCCGGCGCAGCCAGGGGGTTGTTCACCGTATAGTCGGCGCCTCCGGCATCCTGCGAGCCGATATCCGCACCACCTGCCTTGTTAAAGGCCGTCCAGCCGGAGGGAACCGTGGCCACCACTCCCCCGTGTGCCGCCGTATCCATCTCAAAGTTAAAGTTGAAATTGGTGACCGTTGGCGTGGAAATGGAGTACGGCGAAGAAAACACATAATTGCCGGAGCCGACGTTGTAAATGGCCGCACCATTTGAAACCCCGACATAGGTGACGCCGGAAGCACTGGCCGCCGGCAGTCCGCTTTCTGTGATGGCACCCGCATTCGTGGTGGGCACACATATTTGCGCCGTCGTGTTGGGTGGAATCGCCACGGCCATGGTGAAAGTATTGCCGGCATACGTCCACGAGTTCGAAATGCAGCCTTGCACGGAATCATAGTGTCCTTGCGCCGAGGTCAGGCCGCCGCCGGGCTGGGGATCGATGAGTATTTTCTTAAAACCGGGACTCAAGACGTCCAACCCCAGGATGCCGCGATAGAACCACTCTGCGCACGCTCCAAAGTTGGCGTGATTGAGGGAATTCATCGCGTCCTGGCTGATGTTCACCGTGCCGTCGGCATTGACGCTGTTCCACAATTCAAAAATGGTGGTGGCGCCCACGCCGATCTCGAAGCCCCAGGACGGATAATCCGTTTTTGCGAGCATCTGATAGGCAAGGTCATTGCGGCCAATGCCGGTCAAGGCGGGCAGCAGAAAGTGCGTGGTCACCATGCCCGTGGAAGGGTGTCCGCTTTGGGCATTGATGGCGGCCACAAATTTATTCTTCGCCAACACGCGCTGCGCCGGGGTAAGCAGATCGAGGCCAAACGCCAGCGCGTAGCCGCCCTGTGAATCCTGGCCCACCGTGCCATCGGCCGCGACGAAATTGGTCTGAAAGGCCGAACAGATGTTCGTGTAGAGTTGGCGATAGGCCGCCGCATCAGAAGTTCTTCCCAGCGCCTGCGCCATCTCCGCCATCATGCTGGCGCAGCGGGCGTAGAAGGCGGTCGAGATCAGCGTCTTGGGGGTGGAACCGTCCACCGCCACCCAGTCACCGTACCCGGTATCAGGGCCGACGAATCCGCTCGAATGAGCCGCATAGTAATTCAGGTGATCCGCCATGTTGGTATAGAACCGTTGGGCCGGACGAAGGTCGCCGTAGGTCTGATAAAGATAATATGGCACGAAGACCACGGAATCCTGCCAGCCGGCCGCAAGTCCATCGTCACCCACCAACGGTGCCTGGTCTCCAAAGTCGGAATGGGTCGCCCGGGCCTTGGTGTCCACGATGTCCTGGCTCCATTTGCTGAAGAAGCTTTCCGCCTGCTGGTTAAACATTCCCGTGCCCATGATTTCAATCCCGTCACACCAGCCCGCCCGCTCGGACCGTTGCGGGCAGTCGGTCGGCACCTCGAAATAATTATCGCGCACGGACCACAGCATGTTCGAGTAGATCTGGTTGATCAGGCCGTTGGAACATTGGAACGCGCCGGTGTCGGGCACGTCGGAGCGGACCGAAACCGCGGTAAATGTGTTGGTGCCAGGCGGCTGAACCAGGCCTTGCACTTCCACATATTGGAAGCCGTGGTAGGTAAAACGCGGTTCCCAAGTTTCGACTCCGCCGCCTTTGCAGATGTACGTGTCCATCTGCAGGGCCATGCGCAAGTTGTCCCGGAAAACCGTTCCGTCCGGATTCAGCCGTTCGCCAAAACGCATGACAATCCGCCTTCCGGCCGGCTGGTTGGTGACCAGCAAGCGCGCCCAGCCGGAGATGTTTTGACCGAAGTTAAACACATAAAGACCGGGTTGCGGTTGCGTGATGCTGACCGGGAGAAAATTTTGATTTGTCCGGACCGGTTCCGCCGGGTGTGCCTGTATGACGGGTGAAATTTCTGCGCCCGTCGTCACGCCCGTCCACGCGAGACTGCTGAACCCCGGGCTGTCCCAGCCGGGCAGTTCCAGCCGGGCATCGTAAGTTTCCCCGGCCTGATTATCCCCTTGGCGGATCGGACCAAAGCCCGCCTGCCAGGATGCATCGCTGGCGATCACCTGGTTCGTTCCGCCGCTGTAAAACATATGAAGCTGTGCGCGCAGCCGGGTCTTGGTGCCGTAATAGTTCTGGCCGTCAAAGGCGCAGTTTCCCCGATACCAACCGTCGCCCAGGATGGCCCCCAGGGTGTTTGATCCTTGTTGCAACAAAGCGGTCACGTCATAGGCGCGGTAATAAAGACGCATGGCATAGTCGGTCCATCCCGGAATAAAGTAATCGTTGCCCACTTTCGCGCCGTTCAAGTGCGGCTCCACCAACCCCTGCCCCGTGACATACAGGATGGCGCGTGTCGGCAGCTGGGATAAGGTGAAATCTTTCCGCACTTGGGTCGCGGCGAGATAGGTGTTGGCAAAACTGTTCCACGGGCCGATGCCATACGGTCCCAGCACCATCGCATTCGTCCAGCCGGTGGCAACGAAGTTGGTCTGGTTCCAATTGCTATAAAGCTGGTTCGCGGCGATCCAGGTTCCATCCGTTTGAAAACTGTTTGTCAGGCCGTTGCCGTAGGCCAGATCGAATGCGCCGATCAACCCGGCGGGATTCGGGCTGCTCCCGTCATTGATGACGGCCACGGCCAGGACGTTGGTACCATTCACCAAAAAAGGCGAGATGTCCGCCTGGCCATGATGTTGCCAGAAGTTTTCGTTTTCCACGCAAAGTGCAATCTGTCCGTTGACGTACAGGGTGAACTTGTTGTCGCCCACCATGGTCGCGATCGCCTGGGTGACACTCACGCCCGCTGGCACGGTAAAGACCTTGCGAAACCAGCGGGTGGCCACCGGCGCGCTCACCGCCGGATTTCCCTCGGGATACCAGATCCAATTGGCGTTGAAAAAAGTCGAACCCGTATTCCAAGCCGGCCCGTCGTCACGCCCGATCCATTGGGCCGTCCATTCCGCCTGGGTCAGTATGCCCATGCTCCATGAGGCGGGCGAACTCCAGCCGGATGGTTGCCCATTCTTGTCCCAGACCTGCACATGCCAATAACCAACCTGGTGCGATGCGAGCGCGGCGCCGGCATACGTAATCTGGGACGTTTGATTGGTCATCACCTGGCCGGTGTCCCACAGGTCTCCCTGGTTATTGGTCAGCACCTGCAACGAGCTCGCAACCTGGATCTGGTAACCGGTCTGATATTGGCCGCGTTCACCCGCAACGGCACCCACATCCTTCCAGCTCAAACGCGGACCGGTTTCACTGAGACCGGGGGGATTGACCTTGCATTCGCAGCGCAAATCAGCCGGCTGGATGCCGGCGAAGGCGGAACCTGCCGCGAGCAAAAACAACAGGCAACCGTGCCGGATAAAAACTCCTGCTTTGGATAACTTCATAAACGACAAAAACCCGTGAACGCAAACAGAGGCTTGCACATCAAAGGATTCAATTGAAATCCCCTGACAGCGGCTTCATCAAATTTAACTGGCTCGAGGTCACGTTGCCCCAGTCCTCCTGGTAGGCAAAAAAACGGTTGTACGTTAAATTATCCGTATTCATAAAATACATGTTCTCGAACTTCACCCAGTTCGCCGAACCATCCACAAACAGAATATTGCCACCCGCCGGGTGGGTTCCTCCCCGGACCGGATGGGGAGCATGAACGGCTTCGCCAGGCACGAATCCGTCCCCGCCCCAGCCGACGTCTGCCGCCGGAAAGCCGGGCAACGGGTTGACCACCCTGTCATTGGCCTCCGCCGCCAGGCACCAGCGGGGCTTGGCATTCCCCAGCTTGACCGGGCTGGGTGGATTCGGGATTGTGCCGGCAGGATTCAGCCAGGAGGTGACGCCGCCAAAGTATGCGTAACCGATGGCGACTTG
>DATHQS010000169.1:0-22978 GCA_035482455.1 Candidatus Acidiferrales bacterium
TTGTCTGGAAGCGTTATGGACTGCGGTGGCAAGGCGCAGCCGCGACACCGCTTTCGCCCGCTTTTCCTCCTTCGGGATTGAATGTTGAATGTTGGGCGTTAAATGTTTTCCCCATACAAATAAAACCTTCAAACCCGCCCCCTTTTCCGGCATTTTCTTCCCATTATTTATGGCCGCCCCAAAATCCTTTGATCTGAACCAGTTCCTCGCCACCCGCACCGATGCCGTCAACACGGCGCTCGATAAATTTCTCCCGTCGGAAAAGACCAAGCCCGCCACCATCCACAAGGCCATGCGCTACTCGCTCTTCGCCGGTGGCAAACGCATGCGCCCGGCCGTCCTCCTCGCCGCCGCCGCCGCCTGTGGCGGCACCGAGGCCGCCGCCATGCCCCTCGCCTGCGCCGTCGAATGCATCCACACCTATTCGCTCATCCACGACGACCTCCCCGCGATGGACAACGACGATTTCCGCCGCGGCAAGCCCACCAACCACAAAGTCTTCGGCGACGGCATCGCCGTGCTCGCCGGCGACGCACTGTTGACCCAGGCATTTGAGATCGCCGCCCAAGCCAAAGGCTGGCCGCGCTACTCGCATCGCGATTTGATTCTGGAGATCGCCAAGGCCTCCGGCTCCTTGCAACTCGTCGCCGGCCAGGTGGCAGACCTCGAAGGCGAAGGCAAAAAACTGTCCGTGGCCGAGCTCCGCTACATCCACGAGCGCAAGACCTCCGCCCTGCTCTGCTGCTCCGTGCGCCTCGGCGGCATGAGCGCCAACTGCACCGCCGCCCAGCTCGCCGCCCTCACCACTTTCGGCTACAACGTCGGCCTCGCCTTCCAGGTCATCGATGACATCCTCGACGTCACCCAGACCAGCGAACAGCTCGGCAAAACCGCCGGCAAGGACGTCGCCGTGCAAAAAGCCACCTACCCCGCCATCGTCGGCCTGGAAAAATCCCGCAAAATCGCCACACAACTCACCGACAAGGCCTTCGCCGCCCTGGACATCTTTAAAGGCAAAGCCGTCGCCCTCGAAGCGCTGGCGGAGTTTTTGTTGAAGCGGGATAGGTAAAACCTGTGTTCAAGATTTAAAAAGCGAAATGAACATATGAAATATAAAATTATTTTAATCGACGATAATGCATGGGAACACGTTGCGGGCAAACTGAAGTCTATGTTTGCATTAAGCGGCTTGGAACTACAAGTTTATGCTTCTGTCGATGAAGGCCATGCAGCAATAAACGCATCATCTGACAGCAGATGCCCATGCGATCTGTTTGTCATCGATCTAATGATGCCATCAGGAGAAACATATAAAGCCGAAGAAACTCATGACGGGCTTATTACTGGCCTTTATCTTGCAAGAGACATTCGGGCACGATTTCCACTTGTTCCGATTATTTTATGGTCAGGGACAAATCTAAAAACAGTGCGATTATTGGCAATTCATATGGAAACCAAGCTTTCAAAATGCATTTTTGTAAACAAGCCATTGCCCCCTGAAAAGCTCGTTGAACTCGTAGACGGGTATTTCAAGGAAGGAAAATTTAGCGTTTCTATTATGAAAAAAATATGGGATGGGATTGTGCTTAAGCCAGCAATTGGGGGTCTTGGAATCGATGTAAAAAAACTTCTCAAGTCCGAAGATTAAATGTTTTTATGCCGAAAGTTTTAATAGTGGATTCCGTTGACGATGCGATTACAGACAGAAGGCGCGCATTGCTTGATGAAAGCTCATTGTTAAAGCAGCAGAAAATCACCCTTGCCTATTGCTGTGCAGTTGACTTAACCAGCCAGCAGAGATTTGACTTAGAGTTCAAAATGCGACCAGATTATCTTCTTGCGGAAGACTCTTTATTTGAACGTATAAACCAAGCAATTAAATCAGCCAAACCCAAATATGTTTTTGCTCACTCGGGATTTGTTTACCACGATAATCCACAGGTGTATAACGCTGCCTTTTCTCGCTTGAAAAAACTTTATTCCAAAATCAAATTTGGCTTACAACTTCGTGGGGGCATGGAATTTAATGAGAAAATTTTCGACATGGATGATTCAACCAAACAAATTCACGATTTCATATTCATTCTTGCACTAGAAAAAAAGTGATAAACATTTTCTCATGCCCGCTGGCTTCAGGTGGCATATCTAGTTTATTTCACACCCTCCCTCACCTATTTCCTCTCCCCAAGGAGAGGACCAACCATAGGTAATTTTCCGTTTTGCGAACGGTCATCCAACCAACTCCGTCGCTGGAAATTTAAAAGGCGCTGGGAGTGTTTCCCCCTCTCCTCGGAGGAGAGGGCCGGGGTGAGGACGGTCGTTAAACCAACATTTTTAGTGGTTTCCGACTGGCCTACCCCATCCCCCCATACACCTGCGCCCCAAAACTGATGGGCTCCTCCAGCACCAGTTTGGTGCTCAAACCCGCGGCGCGCTCGCGCAACTTCGCCGCCCGCTCGGCCGCGAACGTTCCGATGACGGCATCCGAATAAAACATCCCGCGCGGCGTCAACTGGATGGTCTTCTCCTCCGCCTGGATCAGCCCGCCCGCCACCGCCGCGTCCAACGCCGCCGGAAAATCCTCCGCGACATCGCTCGCAAACCGGCTCCGATACCGGGTCCGGTTCAGCGCCAGCCCCGCCAGGCAGCGCGTGACCCACAGCAGCTTGAGGTCTTCCGCTTCGTAGCCAAAGTACAGGTCGTCGCCCGACCACGGCGCCGACCTCACTTTTTTGCGCCGCATCAGCTTGACCCCGCGCAGCCGCCCGTAATCGATGTGCGCCGAAACGGATAGCGGCCCGAACCCCAGCGCGTCATAAACATCCGGATTGAAACTCGCCTCCTCATACAGGAACCGGCGGTCCGTCTGATGGATTTCCTTCCGTTCAAAGTTCGTCAGCGTCGTCTGCACAAAACCGTTCGCCAGCAGACGCTCGCGCAGATCCAGCCACTGGTCAACGATGACGCCCGGCACCTGCATCTGGCCCGTGATGCCCGCATCCTTCGACCACGGCGTGCCCAGCCCCGCATAGAGCACCAGATGGTACAGGCAGATCTGGTCAAACCCGCACTCCAGCGCGCGGTCCACGTCCGCGCGCATCTGTTCCAGCGTCTGCCCGGGCAGCGCGAACAGAAAATCTCCCGACGCCGTAAGCCCCAGGTCGTGCGCATGACGCACGATTCCTTTCACCACCTTTTCATCGCCGAAAGCCTGCCGCCCCATCCGCTCGATCTGGCCGCGATCAAACGTCTGGATGCCCATGCTGATGCGCTTGTGCCGCACCGGCAGCGCCGCCAGATTTTTCAGGTGCGCATGAAACCACGAGGCGAACAGCGACGGGATTCCCTCCAGCGACACCTCGGCATTCTCCGTTCTGAAATGGGAAGCCAGCACGTCGAACAACTGCCGGATCTCGGCCGTCGAAGACAGGTTGGCTGTCCCTCCGCCAAAATAGATCGCCTCCACCCGCCGGCCGCGCAGTTTGTCACCGTGGCTTTGGACCACCCCATCGATGTCGTGCATCACCGACCGTACTACCGCCGTACGCTGGCGTTTATCCGCCGCATCGTGGGGAAAAGTGCAAAAACCACAGGCGGGTGTGCGCGGTATGCATTGCGTATGCGGAATGATGCCGATGATCAGCGGGCGCAGCTTGTCAATATTGATGAACGGCTCCGCGAGCTCGCCCGGGCCCGGCTTTTTGGTTCCCAGCCAACCCGCGCGCTCATCCACAATGGCGCCATCGGCCTGCCGCACCAAATTGAACGGCAACCGGCCGTCGCGCTTCGGCTCCGCGGCCGGGCGGCTTGGCAACGCCGCCTGCATCAGCGGCAGCGGCGGAAATCCCTGCAACAGCCGGTGCCGTTGCGGACGCAACATCCGGGCTGCAAGTTCTTCCTGGGCGGATGGCAGGGTCATATCAGCTGGTAGGAAATTACCTTATCGGCCTTGTTATAAAAGAGCCAATAATTTCGCTCCGTGCCAACCGTGAATCTGCTAGGCCCGATCCCTTGGGCAAATCTTGGTTCAACTCTTAATTCAATAAGCCATAGACAAGCAGCGTGCAGGCTGGAATCGTCGAGATGCTGGGAGCGTATCCCCCTCTCCGCGTTTTGCGGAGCAAAATGGGGAGAGGGACGGGGAGAGGTGCTTCGTTTTCTTTCCGAACCCCTAAACACTTCCATACCCCGTCCCTAATCCCCACCCTTGGCAACCTTCTTAGGTTTGACCCCGATCTGCAATTTCCCCACCACCACCGCCCCCGCCTCAACCACCAGACCGGCGGCTACCAGGTCCCCGAACCACCGCGCCGTGGCTTTCAATGTGACCGTTCCCGTGGCGTGCATGTTGGCCGCCAGCTCACCCGCGATCTCCGCCGTGCCGACCTGCAGCCGGTCCGGCCAGCGAAAATGATTCTCCGCCGGGATGATCAGATGCGCCGCCGTGATGCTGCCCTTGATGTCCGCGCCGGAATAGATCGTCAGCGACTGTTCCGCCGTCAGCTTGCCATGAAATTTCCCCTTGATGACAACTTCGCCGCCGATGGTGTCGGTATTGAAAACATAGCCCTTAGGCTCAACGACAAACCGTCCCTTGGTCTTGTAATTTTTGGCCTGGGCCGTGGTGATCTTGTAATCATGCAGGTCCAGGTAGCGGCTGCACTTCTTGCACATCGAGGACTCCGCACTGGCCGGCACATCCAGTTCCGCCCCGCACTCGAAACAGATGACGTGCCGCTGGCGGGGCGCGCGCGCGGCCGTCTTGGGCTTTGGATTAAGGGCTTCCTGGACATGGAAATGCTGGCCGCATTCCTTGCAGATCGTGGAAAAAGCCTCCCGTGCCTCGGGTTGCTGATGACCGCAATGCGGACAGCCAACCAGGATCTTGTCCTGTTTCTTCGCAGGCATTCAATGATGATCCGTCGCGGTTCAGCGTGCGTTCAATTTGCCGGCCGGTTCCAGGATCTTGGGCGGCTCCGTCGTACGCGGCGGGGCGGTGGGTGAAACCTTGTTCGGATTGACCTCCGTCTTGCCGACGTAAGTCACGCCCTCCTCGATGATCAGCTTCGTGGCACGGATGTCGCCGAACAGCTCGGCCTTGGCCTTGATCTCGATCTTCTCCTTGGCGGTGATGTTGCCGGTCACCTTGCCGCGCACCACGACGGATTGCGCGGAGATGTTGCCGTTGATGACGGCGCTGTCACCGAGGGTAAGGATTCCTTCCGTCTGAATTTCGCCGTCCAGCTTCCCTTCAAATGACAGTTCACCGCTGAACTTCAGGGTTCCTTTGATTTCCACGTCCGATGCGAGCACGTTTTTTCCGGGGTTGTTGTTGGTCATATTCGAGTCCATAATTTTTTAGTGGCGCATGTTTGGATACATGGCTGGTGAATGTGACACTCATTGCGTCACTCTGCTCGAATTTTCTTTGGTTGAATCAAAAAAATTATTCACATGGTAATTCCCTTACCACATGGACATTTTCTTCTCACTTTATTGCCGCAACCGGAAGAATTTTTGCGGCCCGGCATTGGGCGGGTTGGTGTAAGGATCGGGCGCGCCGGGGACGTCCGCATATGTCCCTGTAATGTTCGTGGCAGATTGCAGCACGAAGTTATATTTCCATTGGAGGACCAGCCCGCCCGGGTTGGCAACCTGGTTCAGCATCGGACCGAAGACCTTGAGGCCCAACACATCCGTGTTCGTCATCCACGGCCGCGCATCGGCCGGTGAAACACCCGTGAAACAATTGGTGAAGACCACGTTGGTGGCGTGCCGCAGGTAATAGCCATACGCCGGCAGGTTGGTCCAGATGGTGTTCTCGGGATATTGCCCGGTGTATTCCACCGGCGGATCCGTGGGGATGAAATTCAGCGCGCCCTTGTAAACGATGTTCACGTTGTCGAACAGCAGGTTCTTCACGTACGAGGTCACGCCGTTGGTGAACTGGCCCGTGATGGGGCTGCCGCGCGTGTCCGCCATGGCGGAGCCGGTGATGTCGCGATAGGTGATGCCCTTGATGCTCCCCACGGTCGCTCCACCCCGGCTGCCCAGCACGACAAAGATGGCGTTCTGGCACGCGGAAAAAGTGATGCGTTGAAAAGTGACCGCGCTGATCGCCCCGCCATCCACCGATTCCACCGCCATCGCCGAGTGCGCCACATTTTGCAGCGTACAATCTTGAAACGTGATGTTCGTGAACGGCCCCGAACTGGCGGTCCCGAATTTTAACCCGTTGGATTGCGACCGGGTGATATTGCAGTTCTTCACGAGCACATCGTTGACACCGCGGGTGGTATTGCCGCTCTTGAGGCAGACGGAATCGTCACCGGAATCGATGGTGCAATTGGCGATGGTCAGATGCCAGCAATCCACCGGGTCGATGCCGTCACGGTTCCCGTTTAGCCCGTCGTCATTGATGTTGAGGTTGCTGATGGTCAGGAAATCCGACTGCATCGGGACCACCGTCCACATGCTGGCGTCCACGATGTTGAGATTCAGCAGGTTCGCCTGGTTGCAGGCTACGAGCCAGATGGCGATGGGCCGTGTCGCCTCCACGCCCGTGGTAAAGTGCGTACGGCCATTGCCATTGATGGTTCCGCCCCCGGTGACGGTGACGTTGGTGCAGCTTTCCGCATACGCCAGCGCCCGCTGGCAGTTGGACAACTGGCTGTTGCTCACCGGCGGCGTCTGCGTGGGATAATCCGACGCCGACCCGCTGCCGAGTAACGTAGCCGTCGGATCGATGAACAACGTCATGTTATTCTTCAAACTGATCGTGCCGGACAGAAACGTGCCGTTGTGCAACCAGACAAATCCTCCGACCGGACAGGCATTGATGGCGGACTGGATCGCGGCGGTGTCCATGGTGACACCGTCACCGGCGGCACCGTAAATTGGATTTTTCACATCCACCCACAGGGAATTCGTCTGGATGGTGTTGAAGCCAAAAAAGTTCGTCACCGCATTGCCGTTGGCGTCGGTGGCGATGATGACGGCATTGTAGGTGACATTGGTTGCCAGCGGGGTCGTGTTCGTGGCCCAAAGCTGGCGGGTGGCAGCACCAGTGTTGAACGTGAGGGTCTGCGCCACGCCGTTGAGCAGAAGCGTGACACTGGCACCAGTGACGGTCGATGCCTGCGAATCCACCTCAAACGAAACTTTTTTGGCCGGGCTGACGAAACAAGTGCTATTGGTCGGCTGGACGCTTGCGATGATCGGCGGGATGAGCGAAGTGGAGATGATCTGCATTCGGTTGAAATTCTGGTCGCCATCCTGGCATTGCAGATCGTAACACGCGACGCTGTCAATCGTGCCTGAACCCGCCAGCGGTTGCCCGTCCGCGATGTACACCACGCTGTTATCGATCGAACTGCGGATGACAAACCGGTACAGATTGCCCGCCTGGGGCGTGAACTCACAATTGAACCCGGCGCTGGTGAACGGGATGCCAGTCGCCGTGATGCCGTTGCCATCACGGATCAGAAAGCTCCCGCCGCCCGCCGTAAAATAAAAATCAAAACGCGACCCGGTGTCATAGTCTAAAAAGCTGTTGGTCGCCACACCATTCCGCAAGGCGAAGCCGCCGCGATTATTGGTGGTGCCGCCGGAAGCGATGCCCTGGCTGACCCATTGCAGCTTAAAGACCTGGTTCGTCGTCAGGGAATTGAAGCCGCGCACGGCCACGGCCTTATTGGTGCCGTTGGATAGCGGCGCCACGCTGTTATTGCCGTTCGCAAACAAACCCCACGAACTGCTGTTGGTGGTGGCGATGTTGCCGCCTTTGCCATTGTAAAACCCGGCAAAGTTCTTGTGCGTGTCGTCGCGCACGGTCTGCAGCAGCACCCATGGCGTCGTCCAGCCAAAACCGGTGTTCATGCCGTTCGTGAAAGTTTGGGAAGCGATGCCAACAGGATTGTTCGTCCACACCACGGCATTGCCGGCGTCGTCATAGGCGGAAATCTGGGCACCGGCAGACCACGCCGATGCGCAAAAAATGACCGCCAATAAGACGAGGCGGGAAAACTGCGGATTAAATGGTTTCATGGACCGGTCTGGATCCTGAAGAAGCTCGAACCGCTCCCGGTGATCGGGATGCTGATTGAATTGGTTATTCCTGCGGGCGGTTGATTTGTATAAATGGCCTTCCAAGGCCCGGCCGCGTTGGTGCTTTGCAAGATAACCTGCTGGAAGGCCTGCCCGCCGGTCCAGTTCATCATGAAGTTTGTTCCTGTGACTTGGGAGCCGGCAAACTGGGCCACCGGGTTCGTATTGGACAATGAAAGGCGGGAGAGCAACTGGACGCTGTAACGCCCCAGCGTGATGCTGCCGGTGCCACCGGATACCTGCACCTGTGCCGCGCCTTTGTTCTCAAAATCGCTGCCATAAATCGGCCAATCCGTGTTCAGGTTCACGTACCACGTGCCGTTGGCCGGAAAGCCGCCAACTGAATAATTCGTGAGCGGCTTGTTGGAACAATTGATCACCACCATGACCTGGTCATTGGGGGCGGCACCCCAGCGATGATACGCCAGCACCTTGGCGGTGTCGTCCACCACATGCCACGAGATGTTGGGACCGGTCAGACCGGCGCTGACCCCGTCCAGGTTCCGGCGCAACCGGATCATGTCATGGTAGAAATTCCAAACATTGCTGTACGTCGTGACGAGGCTCCAATTCAGCGGCGAGCTGTCGGAAAACTGGTTGGTATCGAGCCGCTCCTGCCCCATGAAAATCTGCGGAATCCCCGGCGTGGTCATCACGATGGCCGCCCCCATCATCGACCGTTTGCGCGCGAAATAGCTTGAAGGATTGGAAGACTGGATGCGCACCGGCAGCCGCTGGGCGCCGGACCCGTTCAATGCGCCCACCAGGTCATGCGTTTCCGTATAAAGCACGCGACCAAAGCCCGAGCCATCCATGTTGCTTTTCAGGTTCGCCATGCTCCGCGAACTGTCCGAGCTTTGGGTCATTTCGTTGATGACCTCATCGCCATAGCTCACTCCCCACGTGCTGTCGAAAGCCATGCCACCCGAATCATCCTCGGCGATGCTGATCGCCCCGGGATGATCCGAATGGATCACCGTTGAGTTGATATACTGGAGAAGCGAATCGGCGTCGGGTATTCCGACGTAATTCCCGCCCCCGTTATCGTACTGCCGGATCGCCCCGACGGCGTCCCAACGGAAACCATCCACATGGCATTCATCCATCCACATGCGAAAGCTGTCGATGATGAATGACCGCACACCGTCCGTGGAATAATTGGGCCGCGGTCCCCAAGGCGTGGTGCTGATGCCGCTCGCGGTGTAAAAATAAATGCTTGGCCCCGTGCCGGTGTCAAAGCTGTACATGTCCAGGTCGCCCGAGCCGTAATGGTTATGTACCACGTCCAACAGCACCCGGATGCCGCGCTGATGCGCCGCCTTCACGAAACTTTTCAACCCGTCCGGACCGCCGTAACCCGAGTTTTCCACCGCATAGACGTCCGATGGATTGTAGCCCCAGCTGTTGTCCGTCGGAAATTCCGCGATCGGCATCAATTCCACCGCGCCCACACCGAGGCTCGCCAGATAATCCAGTTTCGTGGTGGCATCAGAAAATTTCCCCGGCCCGCCCGAAGACGGCGTGGAGTCGTAAAACGCCCCGACGTGCATCTCGTAGATCACCAGGTTCGTTATGGACACGGGGAGGCGCGTGTCCCCTGCCCAGTTAAAGGCATTGGGGTCATAAATGATCGAATTGCCCGCCGAATTGACCACCTTGCGCGAGCGCGGATCCATCTTCGAGAGCGTGCCGCTGAGCTTGTACTTGTACTGTTGACCAGCCGTCGCATTGGGGATGTCGGCGGACCAAAGTCCCAAGCCACCAGATTCCTTGACCAATAAATTGGCGGTCGAACTCCAGCCGTTGAAATCCCCGGTCACGGCCACCGAGGTCGCATCCGGCGCCCACACACGAAAGGTCACGCCACTGCCGCCGGCATCTGAGTAAGGTATGGAACCCATGCCCGTCCGGCTCGACTGCGCGCTGGCATCAATCGCGCAAACGCCGCAAGCCAGCACGGCCAGGAAAATGTTCCCGGCAAGCATGACGGACTGGTGAAAGGTTGCTCTCATTCTGACCACGCGGGCGTTGCCGGCAAATCGATCCGCTTGCCGGTCGCGGCGGATTCACGGGCGGCATCCAGAATCTCGGTCACAATCATGTTCACGGCAAGGGATGAAAGCCCCGCCGGTTTGATTTCCCCGCGCACGACCGCCGCGAGATAGGAGACGGAATCCGCCTCCGCCCCGGCCAACGGCATGGCCACCGTGGTCTTTTCATTTTCCACCTGCGCGCCTTTGAGTACGCGCAGCGTGTCATTGCGCGGCACCAGCACATAGCCGCCCTGGCAATAGATCTCCATGTCCTTGCGATTGTAGGGCCAGTTCCAAGAGGCCTGGATGATCCCCTGCGCCTTGGGATAGCTCAGCACGATGGTCGCCTCGTCTTCCACCTTGGGATAGACATCCGGCTTGATGTGTTGCGTCACGGCAAACACCGAGGTGGGGCGCTGCCCCTGCATGAGCCACGTCATCAGGTCGGCACCGTAACAACCAAAGTCAGGCAAAGCGCCGCCGCCATTGAGCACCGGATCAGTCAACCAGGCCAGAAATTCCGGCTGGCAGCCGATCTCCTTCGGTCCCTGATGTCCGTCATGCACCACCACCTTGCGGATGTCGCCGAGGCCCTTTTCGTTGCAGACGAGGTCGTACGCCGCATGATTGGCGGAATACCAGGTGGTCTCGTAATTCACGATGAGCTGGATCCCGCCCTTTTTGGCGGCTACGGCCATGGCCTGCGCCTGCTGCATATTCACCGCCAGCGGTTTTTCCATCATGACATCGATCCCGTGCGCCGCGCATTCCTCCACGACCCGTTGATGATCATAGGTGCAGGTGAACGTGGCGACGGCCTGCACGTTGGTTTTGGCCAGCAACGCCTCCAGGCTGGGATAGAAAAGATTCGTGCTCAGTTTGAATTGCTTCGCGTAGATCGCCGCCACCTTCTGGTCCGGCTCGATGATGCCGACGAGTTGTACGTCCGGATTGTTCACCACCCGCGGAACAAAACCGCGCGCATGGCCGTGCACCAGGCCATACATGGCCACGCGGATCGGCGGCCGGTTGGTCGCGCCTTCCGCCGCCTGGCTGGCGGTCAATCCAAGCAGGCTGCAAACCAGCATCAATGCCGGCGTTATGAGTTTTATCCGTGAGCAATGTTTCATGTTCATTCGTGCATTATTCGCCGCCGGCCCGGGACAGGCGCTTCATCGCCGATGAAACAGCCAGTTGCGTGACGTCATTTGTGGCGATCCACGGCCGGGCATCGGGCATCGCCGCACTGGTGGTGCAATTGGTAAAAACAATATTGCGGGCATGCCGCAGATAATAGCCATAAGCCGGCAGGTTGTCCCACATGGTGTTCTCCGGATATTGCCCGGCATATTCCGGCGGGGTGCCAGGAACCGCATCCAACCCGCCCTTGAAGGAGATGTTTACGTTGTCGAACCGGATGTTCTCCACGTTGTACCTGATGCCATTGGTGACACACCCAGAAATCGGGCAGCCGCGCGTGTCAGCCATACTCGACCCGGTGATATCCCGAAAGGTGACGCCGTTAACACTGCCCACCGTAGTCCCGCGCCGTTTCCCCAAACCGATGAAGATGGCGTTTTGACAGGCCGAAAAATGGATGCGCTGAAAGGTGATGTCGCTGACCGCGCTGCCATCCACCGACTCAATGGCCATGGCCGAATGTGAAACGTTTCGCAGCGTGCAATCCTGAAACGTCACGTGGGTGAACGGTCCCATGCTCGCGGTCCCGAATTTAAATCCGTTGGATTGCGACTTGGTGACCGTGCAGTCCTTCACCAGCAGATCGTTCACACCGCGGGGATTGCCGCTCTTGACGCAGATGGCGTCATCGCCCGAATCGATCGTGCAATTGGCGATGACCGTGTGCCAGCAATCCACCACGTCGAAACCATCCCGGTTCCCGCCCAGCCCATGGTCGTTGATGCTGACATTGGTGATGGTGAGATGGTCAGATTGCATGTTGACGACGCTCCACATCCCGGCGTCCACAACTGAGATGTTCCGGAGGCCCACTTGGTTGCATAGCACCGTCCAAATGGCGATGGGCCGGGTGGCCTCCATGACTTTCAACGCGCCGCCGGGCGAACGGAAATGGGTGCGGCCATTGCCGTTGATCGTTCCCCCGCCATCGATTGTGACGTTCGTGCATCCTTCCGCATAGACCAGGGCCATGTCGCAGGCGTGTTTTTGGGAATTGCTGACGGGTGGATTCTGGACCGGATAATCATTGGTCGTGTCGCTACCCAACAAGGTCGCGGAAGGGTCGATGAAGAGCGTCAGGTCGCTCTTCAAACGGATGGTTCCCGAAAGAAATTTGCCATCATGCAACTGGACAACTCCCCCGGGCGGACACGCATCGATGGCGGCTTGTATCGCCGCCGTGTCCTTGGTGACACCATCCGCCTTGGCGCCAAAGTTTTTTACATCCAACCACGCCGGATTCCCCGGCGTACCCTCGGCCAAGGCGGTCGTCGCCGCGAAACCAAGGAGGCTGCAAAGGATGAGGCACATCACCTTGATGGGGCGGGTGTTATTCAAGCGCAAGACAGTGAATTCTTCGTGGGTTTAAGTCGGTTGAGGATTGAAATGCACGACCGGACTTTAAGGCTGGGGAACAACAATGGGAATCATCGCCTGTAATCTAAGTCTGCACCTTCAAATTGGCCAGCCCCCAAAAACTGTGGTTATCTGGCGAATCAAGGCCACTCACATAATATATTGTAAATGATTACCTTAGACTGGCATGCATTCAAGGGATCGGTCCAAAGCCGCCGCACGTATAGCGTGCCTCAAACGCCGCATAAAATGTCCGGCCGGAAACCGCCTCACGCGCCGTGTCACCAATGCGGACCGTGACCAGCGAACGTGGGGCAAATCCGCGGCCCGCCGGCGTGAAGGTCATCTCATCATGCGCCGGCGACCACAAAAATTCCCCCTTCACCGCTGGTGTCACTGTGAACGCCTGCACGACGCTGGCGGCATCCATCGGCTTGCTGAAATGGATCACCACCGGTGCGGTGGGCGAAATATCTTTTGCATCATGCGCCGGTGAAATGCCCGTCACCACCGGATTGAGCGGCTGGATTTGGGAGGCCGCGACAAAAATTTTCGCCGTGGTTCCCGGCATGACGATGGGCGGGGGTTTGCCGCCAGCCCGCACGGCGACCGATTCACTTTCATCAAGCAGGTTCACCAGCTTGGTTCCCGCAGGATAAGATATCGGGCAGACCGGCAGAATCCGGTTGGTGGTCGCCGTGTTGAAGACCACGAACACCTCTTGCGTGCCGAGTTGCCGTGTATAAGCAAACATTCCCGGCCCCTGCGCGTTGCTCCACAGATTGGATTGGACCCCGATCGACAACGCCGGATACAACCGGCGAAAATTGTTCAGCTTCGCGGTCAGCTGATACAGCGGATGCGTCATGTTGAAGTTGTCGCCGACCGAAGGCCCCCACTCGAACTGCCCCGCAAACATGTCTTCCCGGTCCCACGGATCCTTGGCCCCGTCAAAGGCCTGCTCGGTGCCGGAATACAAACACGGAATGCCACGCGTGGTATACAGAAAGATCAGCGCCACCTTCAGCCGGTCGACCGTCGCGCCCTTGAGGCTTAAAAAACGCGGCTGGTCGTGGTTGTCGAGGAACGTCACCAGTTGATTCTGCGCCGCCGGGTCGTAATCCGTCGCGACCGCGCGGTAATGTTCTGCGATCTGCCGGGTGTTGCCGATGCCCGCGGCAAAGATGGAATCGATTTTGAAATAAAGCGTGTAATCCAGAACCGAGTCCAGCTTGAACGGCCCCCGCGGGTCGCCCATCCTGCCCGTGTAGGAGCCGAGTTTGGCGTCCGATTGATGCGGCACCTCGCCAAACATGAAAAAGTTCGTCTTCCCGTGCGCGGCCGCAAACTCGCGGATCGCCGGGCACCATTCCTGCCAGAATCCCATTTCCACATGCTTCACCGTATCGATCCGGAAACCGTCAAATCCCGCCTGCTCGATCCAGAACTCGTAAATCTTTTTCATCTGCTCACGCACGAAAGGATTTTCCGTCCTCAAATCATCAAGGCCGCTCAGTTCGCCCAGTTCAACTTGGGTCGTGTCTTCGTAATCTTTGATGAAGCCGTTGTTGTGAAACAGATTGGTGATGGCCGGGTTGGTGGCGTTGAGGTCAAACGGCGGCGGATATTGCTTGTCAGGATTGCGAAAGCGCATGTGATAACCGTCCGGCGGATACTTGAAATTCGGGTAGCCGGGGTCGCCGCTGTCGATCAGGTTGCCGCCGTGGTTCACCACGATGTCATCAATGACCAGGATGCCGCGCGCATGGGCCGCCTGTACGAGGTGCTGCAGGTCCGCCATCGTGCCCCAATGCGGATCCACCTTGTAAAAATCGCGCGCATCGTAGCCGTGAAACTCGCCGCGCACATTCAGCACGACCGGCGAAATCCAGATGGCCGTCGCGCCCAGTGACTTGATGTAGTCCAGTTTTTGCTCGATGCCCTTGAAGTCGCCGCCGTGAACCGATGTGCCGCTGTGACCGGCGGGGTCAAAATTGCCGTCGACATTGTCATTGGACGGGTCGCCGTTATAAAAACGGTCGGTCAGCAATTGGTAAATGCTCTGACGTTGCCAGAACTCATTGCCGCCGGATTGCGCGTTCGCACACAGCGCAGACAACCAACCGACCGCCAGCAACCCGGATACGAGACAAAATCGGCACATATGAGCAGATGGCGATCGCATGTTAAAATTCATGTTTTGACCGGCTTCACCGCGCCCGCACACGATAAAACCGCGTGGCATTGGTCGCGCTGCCGGAATCGCCCAGCAAAACCGTTCCGCCCGTGCCAGAAACAACCGGGCCGACATCGCTCCACGATGATGCCGCATCAAGGCTGGTACGGGACTGGAGTTGGTAGCTCCAGTTGGTCGTGGTCGTGGCATTCAACACGACATTCGTCGGCGTCGTCAAAATTTTTGTGATGTCAAACGCCGGCAATGCCGGCACCGAAGCCGCATTGCCTGGATCCGTACCGGCATAAAACTCCGTCAGGTTGGAAACACCGTCGCCATCCGCATCATCGGAACCGCGCGACAGGTCGGCTGCCGATCCAAGCGCGTGGCCAAAATAAGCCAGGCGCCACCAATCAGGTATGCCATCCGCGTCGCTAAACACGTCGGCGACCTTGCGCACCTGCAGGCCGGAAATACGCGCGTTGTCCGTGACCGGTGTGAACAGCACCTGCAACTGCGAATTGGTCACGCTGTTCGTGAAAACCAGTGTCACCGGCAAATTCATGCCGCCCGCTGCCGCATAGATGTCGAAATTCGTCAGCACCTGCCGGCCTTGGATATAGGCATTAAAAACACGTTTGCCCGTCGCGCTCCAATATGTTTCCGCTTCCAACATCGTTACCTCATAAACCCCCTCCGGGCAGTCAAACTGATAAAGCACCCCGCTGCTGTTGGTACTGTAATGCTCGCGCTGGTAAAGCGATTGCGCCTGGGTACAGATGCCGGTGATGGTATTGGCCACGTAACCGTTTGTGCCACCCGTGAAGCCGAAGGCGCCGAACGTGTAATTCGTGTCCGCCAGCCAGATGTTGGCGCTGCAATCGGTGACGCTTGCCGGGTTGCCGCCGCTGATGCGCTGCACGTAATTTCCCGGCACGTTCACGAAACGTACGTTGGCGGTGTTCGTAGTGGAGATGTTGCCCGCCGCATCGGAAGCGCGGGCGCTGACAATATGTGGACCATTGAGGAAATTAGAACTGTTCAGGTTCAGGCTCCAAGACGCCGTGCCCGCCGCAGTCAACCAGACGCCGTTATCCAGCCGGACTTGTACCTTCTGCACCGTCAGGTTGTCACTCGCAGTTCCGGAAATCGACAGGTTACCCGAAACTACGGCGTTGTTGGTCGGCGTCAGCAGCGTGATGTTCGGCGGCGTTGTATCCGACACCGCCAGTCCCGTGTGATACTGCATCTGATATGGCGCATACATGACGTTGCCCGACACGGCATCCACGGCGGAATTGGTGAGCCGCACCACCACGGTTGTCAGCGCGGAAAAACCGGAACCGGCGGGCGTGAAAGTCATGGTGTCATGCGGCGCCGACCAGCTGAACGTGCCGCTAACGACGGGCGCCGTGCTGAACGCCGACTGGACGCTGTTCGTGTCCATCGGCTTGCTGAATTGCAACACAACCGACTGGTTGACCGGCACATTCGTAGCCTCATGGCCCGGTGAATTGCCCGCCACCACCGGGTCCAGCGGTTTCCAATCGGATTGCGCCACAAAAATCTTTGCGCTCGTTCCCGGCACGCTGATTTGCGGCGTCACCGGCCCCGCCTGCACGGTCACCACTTCATTCGTGTTGAACAGGTTCACCAGTTGTGTTCCGGCGGGGTAAACCGTCGAACGGTTGGTCAGGGTCTGGGTTGAGGCGGCGGTATTGAAAACGACAAAAGCTTCCTGCGTCCCCACATCAGTGGTCAGCCGGCGCGCGTAGGCGAACAAGCCGGGGCTGTCGGGATCATTCCACCGGTTCAAGTGGGTGCCGAGTTGCAGGGCCGGATAAAGCCGGCGGAAATTGTTCAACTGCGCGGTCAACAGGAACAGCGGATGCGTCATGTTAAAACTGTCCTTGCCGGTGAGCCCCGCATCCTTGAAGGACCCGGCGAACATATCTTCGCGGTCGTTGGGATCGGTCGTGCCATCGAACCCCTGCTCCGTCCCGTAATACAGACAGGGAATGCCGCGGGAGGTATAAAGAAACGTCAGCGCCACCTGCAAGCGGTTGGTGGTCGCGCCGCTGGCGCTTAAAAAACGCGGCTGATCGTGGTTGTCCAGAAATGTCACGAGGCGCGTCTGCGCATTCGTGTCATAATTGGCGGCGATGGCGTTGTAGTGATCCTCGATCTGCTTGGTGTTGCCGGTGGCGGTGGCAAAGACGCTGTTGATGGTGAAATAGAGCGGGTAGTCCAGCACGGAATCCTCCTTGTACGCGCCGCCACCCATGGTGCCGGTGTAGGAACCGTTCAGCGATTCACTGCCGTCATAAACTTCGCCGAACATAAAAAAATTCGGCTTCGCGCTGTTCGTCGCGGCGAAGGTGTGGACGGCCGGACACCAATCCTGCCAGAAGCCGTATTCGATGTGCTTCGTCGTATCGATGCGGAAACCGTCAAAACCGACGTGTTGGATCCAGTATTCGTAGACCGCCGCCATGTTTGAACGGACGTAATCCGACTCGGTGCGAAAATCACTCAGGCCGGAAAGTTCCCCGAGTTGGTAATGTTCCGGCGTGTTGTAGTCGGGGATGGCCCCGTAGTTGTGAAAAATATTCGTCAGGTTGGGATTGGTCGCGTTCGTATTAAATGGCGACGCGTATTGCTTTGAACTGTTATATTTCAGCGTGTAACCGCCCGGCGGCTCGATGAAGGCGGGATACCCCGGATCTGAACTGGTAAGCATGGTGCCGCCGTGATTGCAAACGATGTCATCAATGACCAGCAGTCCCTTGGCGTGCGCGGCGGCGACAAAATGCTGCAGATCCGCCAGGCTGCCCCAATGCGGATCCACGTTGTAAAAATCGCGACCGGCATAGCCGTGAAATTCCCCGTTGGCATTCACTATGACGGGAGAGATCCAAATGGCCGTGGCGCCCAGCGCCTTGATGTAATCCAGTTTTTGTTCGAGGCCCTTGAAGTCGCCGCCGTGGACCGACGTAGTGCCACTTGCGTTAAAATTCCCATCCGCATTGTTGTTGGAGGCGTCGCCGTCAAAAAAACGGTCGGTGATCACCTGATAGATGCTTTGCGACTGCCAGAAACTGTTGGTGGCATTTTGGGCCGTGGACAGGAACGGGAAGCACACCCATGCAGCCAGCGTCCAAGCGACCGCGCGCGCAGGTCGTTTTGGCAAAAGACTTCGGATCATTTCGGCTGCGTTTCCAGCAACAAGGTCACCCGCCGGACAGGGTCAGCGGCCGTTCGGTCAACCAGACCTGTCGCGTCGGGCTTCACCTCAACGGTGAAATAATGTGTCACCGGGTTGTATTGGATCGGATCGTCCAGGCCGGAAAGGATCGTCAGCTTCGGCTCGCTATCAGCGTAACCATGGAGCGTGACGGACTTTTCATTTTCCGCAAACACGACGCCGACGGTCAACTTGCCGCGCTCATCTGACAGCATGGAAATCCTCTGTTTACCGGTGCCTACGAATTTACCCTTGTCGCCGAGGAAGGCAATTCCGCTTTTGCCGACGGGCGCGACCTCGTAAAACACGCTCGCATTGGCATTGGTACCCAGCGGTGCGGAAAAACCTGCGGCGGCATCCAACCGCTGGCCTTGGGCGGCAAAGTAGTCGTAAACATACGCGGGGCAGTTCAAGCCAAGCTGGGCCGGCGTGAACCCGACCTGGTCACCGGCGCCCTTGGAGCGGCGGAACGCGAAGACATACTCCGTTTTAAGACCGTTGTGATCGGTCCAGGTGCCCGCGATCAACGGGGCTTTTTTATTCTGCGCATCCGCGATGTAGCTGGCATCGAGCGGCACGATGGGCGCATCCGGTTTGACGATCACGCCATCCGCACGCACTGCCTGCATGAGATTCGCCTTGTTCTCCGCCCCGAGCGCGTCACCGATGCCGACCGGGCCGGCGGACAGGGTGGACAGCAGGACGTTGTTCGTCTCACCGCTCATGTACACGTCCGCCCACGGCCACATGCCCAGCGCGGAAGCCAGGCGCGAGGTATAAAGAAAATCATTCCACTTGTTGGTGTTGAAACGGTCGCCGCTGGTGCGGATGGAGGTCAGATTTTCGTAGCGGCTGCCTTGCAGAAAATTGCAGGGCAGCGGCATGCAATATTGCAGGGAGACCCCCTGCTCTTTGCAGGCGCGGGACATGTTATCGAGAAACGCCTCGGCGGTGCCGAGCTCGCGGCTAAAGCCCGGCGAGTAGGCATAGATGTAATTCATCCAGTCCTGTTCGTACGTGACGATGCCTGAATCCTTGCAGTAGCCGGCGATGTTGTCCCACCACTTGGGGTCCACGGCGGCGATGCCGGAAATTTTGTATTTCTCATGGTACGGACTGGACGGATCAATCCAGCGGTTGTGCGTGACCAGCGGCAGGCCGACCGCCTTTTGGAAAGCGGCCAGTCCATCCGGGAACAGATCGGTGTGGGCCTTGTATTCCAACAGCCCGCCATAACGGTTCCACTCGCCCGCCGGCAGCTTGCCGGCCTTCTTGGGCTTGCCCGCCACGCCGTCATAATTCGTGATGGTCTTGTAATACCACCAGGAATCCAGTTGCAGATAGCGGATGGGGATCTGCTCCTGACGATAGGTCTCAACCAGGCCTTGCAACGTATTCGCGTAGCCCTTGGAAAAATCATAGTTGTAGTAATACGCCGCGCCGTTGTCAGTCCAGTAACCCAGATATTTCAACGTCGTGTCCGCGTCATAGGCCGGACGCTTGGCGCCGCCCATATCAACCAATGCCTTGCCCCACGTGTCCCAGGTCTTGTTGATGCCCTTGCCGAAGGCGACGAGCGTCTGCTGCGTAAAACCGGCCGGCACGTTGCGCAGGTCGGGATTGAAACCGCTCGCGACCCGCTTCTGACCGTCACCATTCATGCTGGCGACCATGAAATGGGAGGCGGGCGAGATCAGGAAGGCATTTGCGTCATCATCGAACAACAGCCAGGGCGTCGAGATTTCCGCGCCGGAAAAATGTGGCGGCGCAAACTCATGGAGCCCGTAGCTGAAGATGTGCAATTTATCCGGCACCGTCGTAAAATCAGGAAAGGCGGCCGGCGGCAGTTCGGAAGCCTTGCCGCAGGTCTGCGAAAAAAGCGCCAGCGGCTTGCCGTCATAAATCCGGATCCAGCCGCTCATTGGCAGTTGCCCGCCTTGCCAGTCAAAGGCCGTCTGTTGGTAGGCGCCCAAATCATCGTGACCACGGCTGGTTTTGACATGCTGCAGCGGGGTGGCCAGCGAACCGCCAAAGGTCCACGCCGGGTCACGGAAAACAACCAGATAGCCGCCATTTTTGGCGTCCAATTTCACATCCACCGCGACATCACCCGTACTGGAACCATGGTTCGCCGCTCGGCTGACATTCAGGAACAACGCCAGCACCAACCCGGCCAGCGCAGGAAATGACGTTTTACGAAGTGCAAATAAATTAAACATGAATCTGATGACTTTTGTATTTGCCGCCGGTGCGGCGGGCCGGCCGGCATCGCAAAATTTATTTTATGGCATCCTTACCACGCAGGCCATGCTGGTAAATCCTCGTCCCCGGCGTCTTGGGTCGGGCAACCGGATGATCTTGGCGTCGATGCTTCAGATGTGGGTTCATCAGGGTTAATTATGCGCCAATTGCCAGAACCGGCCAGCCCCCAAAACCTGTGGTAACCGCCCCGGTCCCCCCGATGGCCCGGGCTTACGAAGTTTTTCGCTGGCTGAGAAATTTCAGCGCCGCCTGTGTCCGGGACCGGACATGCAGTTTGGTGTAAATATGGCGCAAATGCCAGGTCACGGTCTCGATGCTGATGGACAGCTTGTCGGCAATCTCCTTGTTGGCGCAGCCTTGGGACAGAAGCTCCAAAACCTCCTGTTCGCGGCGGGAAAGGTTGTCCTCGGCGGCAACGGGGGCGGGAGCCGGTTCCCGGAACGTTCCCAGCACCTTGCGGGCAATCTCGCTGGACATGGGCACGCCGCCCGCATGCACTTCGCGGATGGCCTGCAAAATTTTTTCCGGCGCAGCGCGCTTGAGGATGTAGCCGCTGGCGCCCGCCCGTAATGCATTAAATACCCGGTCAGCGTCATCATAGACGGTGATCATCACCACCTGCACCTCGGGCAGGAGTTCCTTCATGCGCGAGGTGCATTCGATGCCCGACATCTCCGGCAGGTTGATGTCCATGAGGATCACCTCCGGTGCGGCCTTGGGCAGCACCCGCAACGCCTCCTCCGCGCTCCGGCAGGTGGCCACGCACAAAAATTTCGCCGACGATTTCAACAGCCATTCAAGGCTCCGCCGGATGCCGGCATCGTCCTCCACGATTCCTACGGTGATCACTTTTTCTTTCAAGGGCTCAATATCTATCAGGGTTTGGCCAAGGGCAAACTCATGGTGACCGCCACGCCACCGCCGGGCAAGCTGGCAATGTCACATTGTCCGCCGATCTGCGCCATGCGGCGCCGCAAATTGTCCAGCCCGTCACCCGCCTCTCCTTCCGTGGCCGCCGGCAGGCCCCGGCCGTTGTCTTCAACGATGATCAACAGGCGGTCCTTTTCCTCGAACGAAATCTTGATGCGCACCCCGGTGGCGCCCGAATGGCGGACCACGTTGGTCAGCGCCTCCTTGAAGGCCAGGAACAGGTTGTGGCGCTGTTCCGAGCTCAACGGATGTTCCGGCCCGGCTTCCGGCACCTCCAGCCGGCAGCGGATGGCGGTAGGTTCCAGAAAACCTTGCGCATACCGGCTGAGATATCCGGTCAATGAATTGACCGAGTCGTTCCGCGGATTGACCGCCCAGACGATCTCATCCAGGGCCACGACCAGGTCATGGCAACGCTGGACGATGCGCTGGAGCGCTTCCTGTTTCCCTGTGGTGAACCGCGCAGGATCTTGCAGCATTCCGCCCAGCAGGCTGATTTCCGTCAGGCCGGCGCCCAGATCGTCGTGCAAATCTTGGGCGATGCGTGAACGCTCCCGCTCGAGTTCATGCTGTTGTTCCAAGTGTTCCATCCGGTGGCGCATCCGGCGGCGCATGGCGATGACCACGGCGAGCAGCAGCAACATCACTGCAATCAAACTCACGCCCCCTTGAAACCAGACCGTTTGGTAGAAATGCGGATTCACCTTTACCGTCAACAGATCCCCCTCCTGGCTGAAAACACCATCGCTATTGCAGGCGATGACCCGAAAAACATATTCCCCCGGCGGCACATGGCGATAGACCGCCTTTCTTCCCGGCCCGGCGGGATTCCAATCACTGTCCAGCCCTTCGAGTTTGTATTTGAATTGCACGTGCAGCGGTGACCCGAGGCTCAATCCCGTGTAATCAAATTCCAGGTCGCCGCGGCCGGGCTCAATGGCGATGGCTTCCGACGTTTTCCCGCCGGTTCTGACGGCGGTAAGGATTGCGCCGGCCCGGCGCGGCCAGACGCGTTTGTCATCCGCCCACATCTCTTCGAGGGTGACCGCCGGCGGACGGGAATTGATGCGGACTTGCCCCGGATTCACCGCGGCCACGCTGTTGGCCATGGCAAAATACAAAGTGCCGTCCTGACCGCGCCAGCAACTCGGTTGATAGATGATCGCGCTGCCGATCGTCAGCAGGCCGTCGGCCTGGCCGTAAACACTCACCGGCAGCTTGTCGAGTTTACCCTGGTCAAATCTGGCGCGGGCGGCGGCCTGGATGCGGACAATGCCCGCCCGTGTTCCCAGCCACAAATCGCCGGCGGCATCACCCAGGATCTGCACAATGCTGTCCGAGGGCAGGCCGTCCTGCACCGTGTAACGGCGAAACTGGCCGTTGCTCCAGTGCAATAATCCGCCTTCCTCCGTGCCCGCCCACACCCCGTCGTCGGCCGTCGGCCACAAGGCCCAGATTCGTCCCAGCGAGTTGCGATCCGGCGGCACCAAAGTGATAAATTTTGCGCCGTCCCAGCGCAACAACGTTCCCGCCAGTGTGCCGGCCCAGATCGTTCCATCGGGCGCTTCGGCGAGGGCGGTCGGATGGTCCCCAACGGTTTGGGACGAGTATTCAAACGTAAGGTTGCTGTTGGAAAGGCAGATGATTGAAAAGAGGGTTCCCACCCAGAGC
>DATHQS010000170.1:0-3886 GCA_035482455.1 Candidatus Acidiferrales bacterium
CGGATGCGGAAAGAAATGGCGTTGATCGAATCCTCCCCCGATGGCGCGCTCGTGGAGACATCGCGCCATTCCTCAAAATTAAACGTGCGAAAAGAGCCGTCGGGATTTTCCGTCACCACCTGCGCGTGGCCTTGAAAGAGAAGCGTTAACGCACGCCGGGCGGTGCAGACGTTGACCGCCTGCCAGAGCCGGTTCAGAACCAAAACATGTTGGTTAAGCGCGGATTTCATGACGCAACTGGCGGGAGGCTAACAGGTTTGGCGATACAGGTCAATCACCGTACGTTACGTTTTGGCTTCAAAAAGGCAGGGACGCCGCGTGGTGGCGTCATGGTAGGGACATCGCGCTGCGATGTCCCCGTCGTCGAGCGCAGCGTCAGACGACGGAATCGAACGTTCAGGACGCTTGTTTTGCCATCCCGTAACCGCGGGATTCCGCCCTCAGCTTCGCTTTTCGGGCGGGGACAGCGCAGCGCGCCGTCCCTACCAACAGCTTGCGCCGCGCATTGCCAAAATAAAAGGCTCTGGCATCCTGTCCGCATGAAACAGTTCTTGGGGATCATTTTTCTGTTAGTTGTCCTGTCCGGCGTGGCTCACGCCCAACAGGATGCGGATTCCCGTTATGTTGCCATCTACACCATCATCCAGCAGGCGGACAACCTGGCCGATGGCGGCCAGCCGAAGGATGCGCTGGTGGCGTACACCGAGGCGCAGACCAAGCTGGTACGGTTTCAGAAGCTCTTCCCGAACTGGGATCCGGGCATCGTCTCCTACCGCCTTGATGACCTGAACACGAAGATCACCAGGTTGACGGCCCAGACGGCACCCAAGCCGGCCGCGCCGGTGGCGGTGACGGCGACCACGGATGCCACTTCGGCCAAACTGCAGACCCAGCTGAGCGACGTGGAGGTGCAGTTGCAAAATGTGCAGGCGGAAAACCAGACGTTGCAGGCCAAGCTGAAGGAGGCGCTGGCCACCCAGCCGGCCGCCGTGGATGCCAACGAACTCGCGGCCGCGCAGCAGCAGTTGCGCGAACTCACCAAGCAGAACGAGCTGCTCAAGGCCGGGCAGGCGGGCAGGACCGAGACGAAGGTGGTCACCGTGGAGGACACCAACAAGGTTTCGCAACTGCAATTGCAACTGGCCGCCTCGATGAAGAAATTGTCGGATGAACAGAAGCGCGCGCAGACGCTGATGGATGAAAATGCGTCGCTGCAAAAGAACATCGCGCACGGCAGCACGCCGTCCGCCGCGGTGGACGTCCTGCAAAGCGAGAACGGACGTTTGCGGGCCCAACTGGCGGCCTTGCAGGCGGCCAATGAAAACGCCGCCGCCGCTGATGAGCTGGCAGGCCGGCTGAAGGACGCCCGCACCCAGATCACGCAGTTGCAGGCCGCGGCCACCCTGGCGTCGCTGGAAAAGGCCGCGTTGGAGAACAAGGTGCGAAAGCTGTCGACGGAACTGGCGGAGACGGCGGCCAATTTTGAGGCGCGCATTAACGACCTTTCGGAGCAGCGCGCCGACCTGCTGAAGAAGCTCAACCAGGCGGGCGGGAAAAATTCCAAGACCCAGATCGCGGACGCCTCGGCGCAGATGACCGCGTTGAACCAGGAGGTGGAAACGCTCCGCGCACGCATCGCCGTGGATGAATCGAAGCCGGTGCCGTACACGGCGGATGAACTGTCGCTGTTCAAGGAGACCGCGACGGGCATCGAGCCGATGAAGCGTTCCATCAAGGAACTGCCCGCCGGCACCGCGGAGCTGGTGGCCTCGGCGCAAAAACATTTTTCCGACCATGATTTTGGCGAGGCCGAGGCGGATTACCGCCAGATCCTGGCCCACGACCAGAACAACGGCCTCGCGCTGGCGAACCTGGCGACGATCGAGTTGCAGGAGGGCAAACTGGACATGGCGGAGCAGCACATCAAGGCGGCGATCGTCCAAAGCCCGGGCGACGCCTATAACCTGTCCACGCTGGGCTACCTGAAATTCCGGCAGGAAAAGTACGACGAGGCGCTGGATGCCCTGAGCAAGGCGGCGAAGGCCGACCCGAATAATCCGGAGATCCAAAATTACCTGGGTGTGACCTTGAGCCACAAGGGCCTGCGGATCCAGGCGGAAACCGCGTTGCGCCGCGCGATCTCCCTGGACGCCAGTTACGCGCCGGCGCACAACAACATCGCCGTGATCTATCTGAGCCAGACGCCGCCGTTGCCGCAACTGGCGCGGTGGCATTATCAAAAGGCGCGGGAAGCCGGCCAGCCGCCCAACCTCGAGCTGGAAAAGATGCTGGCGGAAAAGGGCGCGCCGGTTTCCACGGAAACTCCGGCCGCCCAATAAGGCCGCCCGATGCGCCAGCAGTTCCACGAACTGGTGATCCCGACCCGCGGGCGCGGCCTGATCGACTTCACCGCCGCCGTGGAGAAATGGATCTTTGAAAATAAACTGCGTGACGGCCTGGTCACGCTGCATCTGCGGCACACTTCTGCCTCGCTGCTCATCCAGGAAAACGCCGACCCGGACGTTCGCCGCGACCTCGACGCCTTTTTTGCGCGGCTGGTGCGCGATGGGGACCCGTTGTTCGTCCACACCGCCGAGGGGGATGATGACATGCCCGCGCACATCCGCACCGCGCTGACGGCAGTGAACCTCTCCCTCCCGCTGCATGGCGGGCAGCTGGCGCTCGGAACATGGCAGGGGATATATCTCTGGGAGCACCGTACGCACCCGCATTCCCGCCGGATTGCCCTGCACTTCATCGGCGAGTGAGACTGGAGCGATGAAAGCGCCTTGGCGGAAACCAATTTTTCTTTGGCGCTTTTCCTATTTGCATTAGTGGGGATTTGGAGAATCATTCGGACACCACATGAACCCGTTTTTCCAGCGAGCCGGCTTGGTTGTTCTGGCATTGTTGCTTTGCCTGGCGGAAGGTCGCGCGGAGACGGTGTCCATCGTCATCGCTTCCAACGCCGCCCCGCGGGTGGAATTCGGCGCGGAAAAACTCGTTGCAGCGCTTAAGGCCGTCAAGCTGGATGCGGTGCTGGTACCTTCGAGCCCGCAAAAAATCAACGCCGTGCTCACCGGTAAAGCTCCTGAAGATGCGGGTGGACGGAAGATTTATCTCACGGTCCTGCCGACTCACGTTGGCCCGGAGTCGTTCATTCTATCCGAGACCATGGTTGGGAATAATCCCGCGATTTTTGCCGATGACGATTCGGGTTTATTGTACGGATGTCTGGAACTGGCCAGCCGGATCCGTTCCGCCGGCAAACTGCCGGATGATTTGCAGTTCCACGACGCGCCAAAGATGACCTTGCGCGGCACCTGCATCGGGATGCAAAAGACCTTCATCCTGCCGAGTCGAAAAGTTTACGAATATCCCTACACGCCGGAACTGTTCCCGTGGTTCTACGACAAGAAGCTGTGGACGGAATATCTGGATTTCCTGGCCGAGAACCGGATGAACACGCTCTACCTCTGGAGCGGGCATCCGTTCGCATCGCTCGTGCGGGTGAAAGATTATCCCTATGCCGTCGAGGTGCCGGATGATGTCTTTCAAAAAAATCAGGAGCAATTCCGCTGGCTCGCGCAGGAATGCGACAAGCGCGGCATCTGGCTCGTGCAGATGTTTTACAACATCATCGTCTCCAAACCGTTTGCTGAGACCAACGGAATCTCGACGCAGCTCTCCGCGCCCACGCCGTTGGTGGCCGATTACACGCGCAAGTCCATCGCGGAATTTGTGAAGGAATATCCCAACGTCGGCCTTATGGTCTGCCTTGGCGAGGCCCTGCAGGGCACGCCGAATCAGCTGGAATGGTGCACCAAGGTCGTCCTGCCCGGCGTGCTTGATGGCATGCGCGCGGCCGGTTTGAAGGAAGAACCAC
>DATHQS010000171.1:0-2840 GCA_035482455.1 Candidatus Acidiferrales bacterium
AGCGCGTGTTGCCCTTGGTTCACGGCGTGAAGGCGATTTTGGCCGACCACGCCGGGCGCATCTGGGCTGGCACCAAAAGCGGCCTCTCGTTCGCCGAGCCGGACATGCCCATGGATTTTAGACCGGTTGAAGACATCCCGCGGATTGACATCCGCGCCCTCGCCGAGGATGCGCACCAAAACCTGTGGGTGGGCGCCGAGGACGGCACGGTCTTCCGCATCACGGACGGTGTGACCACGCCATTTCACCCGGCCGACACCAAGGATCCCCAGGCCGTGTGGGCTTTGCTGGCGGAACCGGATGGCACCGTTTGGGCCGGCACCTTTCGCGGCGGCTTGCTGCGTTTGCGGGACGGCCAGTTCACGCGCTTCGGGAAACAAGACGGGTTGCCGGACAATGTCATCTGCCAGATCCTCGACGATGGCCGGGGTAATCTCTGGCTCGGCACCTACCATGGCATCACTTGCATCGCCAAGTCGGTCTTGGAAGATTACGCGGCCAAAAAAATCCCGGCTTTGACCGTCACCACCTATGGCCGCGAGGACGGCCTGCCTTCGCTCGAATGTTCGGCCAGCTATCAACCGGCGGCCTGGCGTGGGCGCGACGGGCGGTTGTGGTTCACCACCCTGAAAGGAGCCGTGTCGGTTCAGCCGGATGAGATCCGGATGAACACCCTGCCGCCGGCGGTGGTCATTGAGGACGTGTTGATTGACGGCAAAAGCCAGGGCCCGGTCCACGAAGGACAGACTTTGGTGGTGCCCCCCGGAAAACATTCCTATGAATTCCAGTACACTGGAAACAGCCTCATTGCATCTGAACTCATACAATTTCGCTACCAGCTTGAAGCGGCCGATGCGGACTGGATCGAGCCCGGCATCCGCCGCTCCTCGGTGCAGTACGGTTACCTGCGCCCCGGCGACTATCGTTTTCATGTGACCGCTTGCAACAGCGACGGCACTTGGAACCCAAACGGCGCCAGCTTGAGATTGAAGGTCTTGCCGTATTTTTATGAAACCCTGCCGTTCCAGATTTTGGCGGGCTTGGCGGTTCTCGTCGTCTTGGCAGGTGCCATCCGGCATATCATGCTTCGCCGCTTGCGCTCGAAAATGCAACAGTTGGAGCGGCAGCATGCCGTCGAACGCGAACGCACCCGCATCGCCCGCGACATCCACGATGACCTTGGTGCGAGCCTGAACCTGATCGCCGTCCTGGGTGACCTCGCCAAAAAGGAGAAGACCGATGAACGCATCGAAAGGATGTCCGTCACCGCCCGGCAGGCGGTGAAATCGCTGGACGAAATCGTCTGGGCCGTCAACCCGCGCAATGATACGCTGGCCCACCTCATCGATTACGCCGGCCAGTTCGCCACCAATTATCTGCGCGCCACCGGCATCCGCTGCCGGCTGGATGTCCCCGAACAGGTGCCGGCCTGCGAAGTGCCCACCGATGTGCGCCACAACCTGTTCCTCGTGATCAAGGAAGCCTTGCAAAACATCGTCAAACACTCCCGCGCCACCGAGGTGTGGCTGCGGGTCAATGTGGCCGCCAAAACCTTGCACGTGAGTATTGAAGACAATGGCTGTGGCTTTGAATCATCCCAAACCGACCCGTCGGCCGACGGCCTGCGGAACATGCGGGAACGGTTGGAGGAGATGGGTGGCCGGTGCCAAATACAAAGCCGGGTGGGCGCCGGCACCATCATCGCCATTGAGCTGCCCTGGCCGCCGGGTTAAAGAGTCATACCTTCATCCGATACCCCGCCACCCATCTTGCATTACAGTTGAACCAATCACCCATAGATGAGCATCAAAATATCCATCGTTGAAGACCAGCATGAGATGCGCGAAAGCCTCGTCGCCTGGTTGGGCGATGCTCCCGGCCTGTGTTGTGTTGGCGCCCACGCCAGCGGGGAGGAAGCCCTGAAAAAAATTCCCGGCGAATGCCCCGACGTGGTGTTGATGGACATCAATCTGGAGGGCATGAACGGCATCCAATGCGTGGCCCGGCTCAAAAAGACCCTGCCCAAGGTCCAAGTCCTGATGCTCACGACCTACGACGAGGGCGATCCAATCTTTGACTCCCTGCGCGCCGGGGCCAACGGCTATCTGCTCAAGAATATGCCGCAATCCGAGTTGGTCGAGGCCGTGCAGCAAGTCCACGCCGGCGGCGCGCCCATGTCGTTGCAGATTGCGCGCAAGGTGATCAATCATTTCCATCATATCGACAAACCCGCCCCCGATGTGGAGCAACTCACTGACCGGGAACAGGAAATCCTCCGGTTGCTGGCCAAGGGATATATGTACAAGGAGATCGCCGACCAGTTGGCGATCAGCCTCAGCACCGTCCGCTCGCATGTCTGCGCCGTCTACGAAAAACTGCACGTCCACTCCCGCACCCAGGCCGCCAAAAAACTGCTCGGCGGAGCTTGAGGATCGCCTCGCCGGCAACAACGTTAAGTTATTCAAATTCAGAAGGGTAACTGGCTCACTATTGCCCCGTCGTAGAAGATACGACCCCGAAATCAGATTAACATCCGATACAACGAACCTCAGAAATGAGGTTTAATTTGTACAAATCCACTCCCAATCCCATACCCCAAAACCATCCTTACTATCTATGCAAATCACCAAAGCTTTAAAAACAACGTTGCTTGGCACTGCATTATGCGTTGCCGGTCTGTGCGCCACCCAGGCACAAACAACGGCGACATGGATAGGCCCTGCCAGCGGCGGTGAATGGAATACAGCCGCCGCCTGGAGCACCGGTGCCCCACCGTTGGACTCCACCACCAATGCCTTCATCGGACCGGGCACCAACGTGAACTATAACTTGCCGATGTC
>DATHQS010000172.1:0-7422 GCA_035482455.1 Candidatus Acidiferrales bacterium
ACGGCGGCGGGCGCGACCACGGTGGTCGGCGGCGGTGACACGGCCACGGCGGCGAAGAAATTCGGCGCGGACAAGAAGGTGACCCACACTTCGACCGGCGGCGGCGCGTCGCTGGAATTTCTGGAAGGCAAAGTGCTGCCCGGCGTGGCGGCATTGAGTGAGAAGTAAAACCAATTTGAAAATGAAAAAAGAACGTAAACTGATCATTGCGGGCAACTGGAAGATGAACAAGACGGTGGCCGAGGCGCTGACGCTGGTCGATGACCTGAAGCGGGACCTGGCCGGCGTGAAGGAAGTCGACGTGGTCGTCGCTCCGCCGTTCACCGCTCTGAGCGAGGTGTCCAAGGAAGTTTTGGATTCGAACATCCGCCTGGCCGCGCAGAACATGAGCGAGAACAATTTTGGCGCGCACACCGGCGAGATCTGTGCCGGCATGTTGAAGGAATTTTCCGTGCGCTACGTCATCCTGGGCCACAGCGAACGCCGCCAGTATCAAAAGGAAACGGACGCGCTGATCGCGAAGAAGGCGGCGGCGGCCTTTGCGGCCTCGCTCAAGCCGATCGTGTGCATCGGCGAAACGCTCGCTGAACGCGAAGGTAACCTGATGGAAAAGGTTTTGGAGACGCAGGTGCGCGGCAGCCTCGCAGGTTTGACCAAGGAACAGATGGTGGAAACCGTCGTGGCTTACGAGCCCGTCTGGGCCATCGGCACCGGCAAGACGGCGACGACGCAGCAGGCGCAGGACGCGCATGCGTTCATCCGCGGCGTGCTGGCGAAGATGTTCGATGACGCGACCGCGAAAAAGGTCCGCATCCAGTACGGCGGGAGCGTGAAGCCGGCCAACGCCAAGGAATTGATGAGCCAGCCGGATGTGGACGGAGCGCTCGTGGGGGGTGCCTCCCTGGAGTCGAGAAGTTTTGCTGACATCATCAAGAATTCCATTTAAGCTATACCTTTATGAGTTATTTCGCAGGTCTATTGACGTTTATATTGGTGGTCAACTGTCTGATGTTGATCTTGTTGATCTTGGTGCAATTGCCCAAGAAGGACGCCGGCGCCGGTCTGGCGTTTGGCGGGGGCACGGCGGATGCGCTGTTTGGCGCCGGTTCGGGCAATGCCCTGACCAAGATCACGAAGTGGGCCACCGTGGTGTTCCTGTTGCTGTCGCTATTCCTCGGTTATCTGCAGGACAGTGCACACAACCAGAACAATGCGGCCGACTTCACCAAAAAGGTCCAGGAGAAGCAGATGCAGGCTCCGGCACCCGCGCCCGCCCCTGCGGCGCAACCCGCGGCGCAGACGGCGCCACCAGCGACCGCCACCCCGACGGCGACGATTCCAGCCGGCATCTCCGGTGCGGCGGCAACCGCCACCAACTCGGCAAAATAACGATGCCTTTCGCAAAACGCGCCCGCCGGATTTTCCGACGGGCGCGTTTTCTTTTGTGTCTGGCCACCGTCGCCGCAGCATTCGGTTGTACGAGGCACGAACCGCCCGCCGACCTGGTCATCATCAACAATGTCGAGCCGGAATCACTGGATCCAGCCGTGATCGTGGCCCAGGCGGATATGCGCATCGTGTCCGGTATGTTCGAGGGTTTGACGCGGCTGGAGCCGGTTGAAGCGCGGGCCGTTCCCGGCCTTGCCGAGCGATGGGACATTTCGCCGGATGGAAAGATCTACACATTTCACCTAAGAACAAACCTGCTTTGGTCTACGGGCGAGCCCATCACCTCGGCGGATGTGGTTTATTCATGGATCCGCGCGCTGGATCCCAAGACCGCGTGCCGTTACGTCGAGCAGCTCTACTACCTGAAGAACGCGGAGGATTTTAACGCTGGCAAGATAACGAATGCGGACTTGGTCGGAGTGAGTGCGCCAGATAAGTACACCGTGCGTGCTGAACTGAAGGCGCCAACGGCTTTTTTCATCGACCTGTGCGCGTTTCAGACGCTGGCGGTGGTGCCGCGCCAGACGATTGAAAAGTACGGCGACCATTGGCTGAGGGCCAAGCCATTGCCTGTCAGTGGAGCCTTTGAACTCGTTTCATGGCGGCTTAACGACAAGATCCGTCTCAAGAAGAATCCGTATTACTGGGATGCCACGAATACCCAGTCGGAGATCATCGATCTGCTGCCGGTCGGGTCGCCGACGACCGCGCTGAACCTGTATGAGCGCGGGCAAGCGGATGTCGTATGGGACAAGGAACTGATACCGTCGTCGCTGGTGGATGTTTTGTTAAAGCGTCCGGATTTTCACAAGTTCAACTATTTGGGAACCTATTTTGTCCGTTTCAACGTCACGAAGAAGCCGTTCGATGATCCGCGTGTCCGGCAGGCGCTGGCCTTGGCCGTGGACAAGGAACGCATCACCAAGCGGATTACCCGCGCGGGGGAACAGCCGGCCGAGAATCTTGTGCCGCCGGGAACACAAAATTATCATTCGCCGCCGGGCCTGGGCCATGATCCTGACCGCGCGCGTAAATTATTGGCCGAAGCCGGTTACCCCGGTGGAAATGGATTTCCGCGCTTTGAGTATCTGTTCAACGCATCGCCCATCCACGAGAAGATCGCGGTTGAATTGCAGCAGATGTGGCGGGACGAACTCGGGATTGATATGGAGCTGCGCCAGATGGAGACGCAAGTCTTCTGGGGCATGCAACAGCGCCTTGAGTATCAGATGTCAAAGTCCAGCTGGGCGGGCGATTACAATGACGCCAACACCTTTTTGGGAATGTTCGTCACGGGTGGCGGCAACAATGAGACCGGCTGGAGCAACCCGCGCTATGACGAATTGATCGCGGCGGCGAACAATGAATTGGACGTGGCGAAGCGCGAGAAGCTTTTTCAGCAGGCGGAGACCATTCTGGTGCATGATGACGCGCCAATCATCCCGCTTTATGTTTATCTGGGCATCAGCTATTTCGACACCAACAAGGTGGCCGGCATCTGGCCGAATGTGCTGGACGACCATCCGTTGCAGAGCTTGCGCAAAATCAAACCCAACAAGTGATGTATTTCATCCGGCGCATCCTGTTCGCGATTCCGCTGCTGCTGGTCATCAGTGCGCTGGCGTTCACGCTGGTGCATCTCGCGCCGGGCGGCCCGTTTGACAGCGAGCGCAAGCCCGCGTCGCCGATTGTGGAACAGAACATCAAGGCCAAATATCACCTTGACGAGCCGGTTTGGAAGCAATATGGCCGTTATCTTGGCGACCTCTTGCACGGCGATTTTGGTGCGTCGTTGAAATATCAAAACCACTCGATCAACGACATCATCGCGCAAGGGCTTCCGGTCTCCATGCTTCTGGGAGGGCTGGCCTTTTGCATCGCGATCGGTGTGGGCATACCGCTTGGATTTCTCGCCGCCGTGCGGCGTGGCGGCTGGCAGGATTATGGTGGCAGCTTCGCGGCATTGCTCGCCGTCTGTGTACCCAGCTTTGTGATCGCGCCGTTCTTGATCCTGATCTTTGCCATGAAGCTGAAATGGCTGCCAGTCGGGCTTTGGATAACGCCCTGGCACATGGTTTTGCCGTCGATCACTTTGGGAGCATATTTCATCGGCAAGGTGGCGCGCATTTTGCGCGAAGGGATGCTGGAGGCGGCGCAATCCGAGTTTGTCACGGCCGCACGTGCCAAGGGGCTGGGCGAGACGGCGCTTTTGCTCAAGCACGCATTGCGTATCGCCTTGCTGCCGGTGGTCTCCTATTCCGGGCCCATGTTGGCGGACTTGCTCACCGGTTCATTCGTCGTCGAAAACATTTTTCAGATTCCCGGGATCGGCGTGTTTCTGGTCAACAGTTCCCTAAACCTTGATTATACCGTGGTGGTGAGTCTTTCGCTGCTCTACGCGATACTGCTCATCGGGCTGAATCTGGCGGTGGACTTTGCCTATACCCTCATGGATCCGCGCGTGAAATATGAGTGAACTGCAACATCTCTCGCCCGGCCAGCGGGCATGGCGGCGGTTCCAAAAAAACCGCCCGGCAATGTTGAGCGCCTGGTATCTGGTGCTTCTGCTGGCGGTCATCGTGGGTTGGCCATTGCTGTTAAAAATATGCGGGGGTGACTTTGCCCGGATGCACGGACCCGATGAGCTTTCAGATGCACAATTCGCGCCGCCGTCTTTCCAGCATTGGTTCGGTACGGATCTTCATGGACGTGACTTGTTTTCCCGGGTGATTTCCGGAGCCCAGATTTCGCTGATCGTGGGCATCTTTGGCGCGGCCGTAAGTCTCGTCATCGGGGTGTCCTGGGGCGCGATTGCCGGTTATGCCGGCGGACGGCTGGATGCCACGCTGATGCGGATCGTGGATATTCTTTATTCGCTGCCGACCATTGTATTCGTCATCGTGATCGTCACCACGTTTGGGGAGATGCTCAAGCAATCCGAAATCGTCCGGCATTCGGCGGCGGCCGGCGGCGTATTGCGCATCGCGCTTTTATTCGTCGGGTTGGGGGCGGTTTCCTGGCTCACCATGGCGCGCATCATACGGGGGCAGGTGCTATCCTTGCGTTCGCGGGCATTTGTCGAGGCGAGCCGCACACTTGGCGCAGGCACGCCACGCATTTTATTGCGCCACATCATCCCGAACATTTTTGGCGTCGCCATCACCTATACGGCCCTCACGTTGCCAGCTATCATTCTTTATGAATCGTTCCTGAGCTTCCTTGCGTTGGGGGTGCAGCCCCCGATGGCAAGCTGGGGCACGTTGATTGCGGAAGGGGTCTCACAGATCAATCCCATCCGCATTTATTGGTGGCTGATTGTTTTCCCTGGCGCTGTCCTGGTCGCGACTTTGCTTGCGCTAAATTTCCTCGGCGACGGTCTCCGTGATGCATGGGATGTGAAGGGGAAGTGATGGAATCGGCCGGCTTCCGGTTTGCTGGTTTTCACCACTTATTCCGCTTTAACTCGGCAATTCGCCACTTCAGAAAAGGGGAGCAGTGTTTTGTCGTTGCCTTGTTCCGTAACGGCCAACAGGCATTGAAATCATGTTCTAGTGTGTGCAATTCGCTGATGCCTTGACGGGCGAGCCGTTTTGCCTCGGAAGTCTTTCCGGCCGTGACTGCCTGCTGCCAGAGCATGAATTTGCAGGATTGCGCTGCCATGCGCGCGGCGAGGTCGAGTTCGTTGGCGAGAATTTTGCCGGAAGCGGTGTGTGATTTGGCATGAGCCAGAACGCCTCGTTGCGTTTCGATCTCTTTCAAGGCCGACTGGATATTCTTCGCGGGGATTTTGGCAAACCATTTAAGCCCGTTGCGGCAGAATAGCTCGCGCTCTTCCGGTTTGGGAGCGGCGATGACGGTGCCAAGCGGTGTTTCATTCATGCCTTTCACGCCGAGTTTTAGATGGACGAACCCCAGCTTCAAAGCCGCCGTCGCAGCCCTGCCGGTTGCATCTTCAAAAACATCACGGCTCAGGACGGCCACAAGCGCCTTTTCATCCAGTCCGCTTGCGTTCCACGCCAGAGCAGCACCGGCGGCAAACAACGGCCAGCTGACGGCCAGCGGCTGGGGATGTCCACCATCACCCCAATCCGTGTTCAGGTAACCGATGGCGCCCAGCTTCTTTCCAGTTTTGGCAGCGGCCCGAAGGTTGGCGAATCCGTTGTCATGCCGGCCCAGCAAAGTTTGCCACGTCGAGGTACCGGGGCAGACGTAGAAAGGGATTTTAGCCTTGGCGAATTGTGCCGCCTCTTTTTCAAACGGATGATTGGCTTCATAGCCCCAGTTCAGGGCGATGATGTCTTTGGGCAGTTCGCGGATGAGCGCCGGGTATTTCAAGATGATGTCGCCCCAGAACATCATGGTTTTGCCGCGCTTGGAAACTTCGCGGTGGATTTTTTTGATGAAATTGAGATAGACGCGGCTTTTTCCTTTCGCCTCACAAACCTTTTTGCTTTGTCCTTTGCCCAGATCCCAAGTCTCATCTCCGCCGATGTTGAAAAACTCGCTCGTAAAATTGGGCAGCAGCTCATCAAAGAGCCCGGACAGGAAGGGCAGGGTGCCGGGATGATTTGGTGCCAGCGTGGTCGGTCGGCGGAGAAAGTCCTTGGTTTCAGCCTCGTAAGGTTCCGAGAGTTCCCCGAGTTTTTTCAACCGGGGGTTTTCAAGGAAGTAGCGCAGATGACCGAAGGAATTTTGGTTGGGCACCAGATCAATGCCCAGTTCACGGCAGCGGGCGTTGAGGATTTGGATTTCTTTGGCCGTAAGCGCCCCCCAGCTTTGCCAGACAGATTTGTATTTGCGGTAAGCGAACGTGTGCTCAGTGTAGAGTTGCAGTTCGTTGATCTTGAGGTCCGAAAGCTTTTCCGCAAGACCGAGCAACGTTTCCAGTTTCGGAACCCGGCCACGGGAGATGTCCAGCATCACACCGCGGCGCTTGAAATCCGGCCAGTCACGGATCCGCAAACAGGGCAGGCGGCGGCCATACTCCCGGAGCAGTTGTCGTAACGTCGCGGTCGCCGCCCGCAGGCCGGCGGCCTCGCGAAAAGAGATCTTAATCCCATTTTTTGAGATTGTGAGCGCATAACCTTCCGGCTGGGCAGGTGCGGAGTTGGTACGGACAACCTTGATTAACGCCAGCGGCTTTTGTTTGGGCAAGGTAAACGTCCCGCGCAAGAGCTTGAGCGAGCGGGGAAGCGGCAGGAGGTTCACCATGGTAATATTTCCCAGAAACGGTTGGTGCCGGTGCTCAGATCTTCACCTTGAACTGTTCGCCTTTTTTGAGCGAGGCCGCAAAACCCGCGAGCAGTTGCGGGATGGCTTCAAGATCTTTCAAGCTCACCACTTCCACGGGCGAGTGCATATACCGGTTTGGCAGGCTGATCAGCCCGCTGGCGATGCCGCCGCGCGTCCAATAGATCGCATCCGTGTCCGTGCCGGTTGATCCGGACATGGCCGCGTGCTGAAGCGGGATCTTCTTCGCCTTGGCCACTATCTCAAGCCGGGCGACGACATCGGGATGGTTGCTGCCGCCATGTGTCAGGGTTGGGCCGGCACCCATTTTCACGTCGCCGTGCTGGGTTTTGCTGACCGTAGGATAGTCCGTGGCATGGGTGACGTCCACGACCAGGGCGATGTCCGGGTGGAGCGAATAGGCGATTTGCCGCGCACCGAGCAGGCCGATCTCCTCCTGGACATTGGAGACCGCACAGACTTCGGCATGCAGCTTGACCTTGGACTCGCTTAACAGACGCAGCGCCTCGGCCACCGCGAAAGTGCCAACACGGTTGTCGAACGCACGGGCCACGACCAGGTCGTTGCGCAGAAAATCAAACTCATCCACCAAGGTGATCGGGTCGCCGACCCGGACGAGTTGCTCCGTTTCCTTGCGGTTCCTGGCGCCGATATCGATGAACAGTTCATGTATCTTCGGCGGCTTGGGATCGCCGTTTTGTTTTGAGAGATGTGGCGCGACAT
>DATHQS010000173.1:0-12697 GCA_035482455.1 Candidatus Acidiferrales bacterium
CCCGTCCAACATGCGCCAGTTGTCAAAATCATCCCGCGCCATCGGCGAGTGGTCGGAAAAACCGATCTCGTCCAGGCCGATTTCCACGGCGCGGCGGGCATAATCCACCGGTTCGCCGACCGCGTGGCGGCACAGCGGCGTGTGCATATGATAGTCGGCGGGCAACTGCATCGGCGGAGTTTCAAGTTTCGGGTTTCAACTATCAAGCGCTGAATGGCCGGTAAAAAAGCGGGAACTTTTTGACGGTGCCCGCCTCTTAACTTCCATGAAGGTGCTCAAACGCTGTTTTCCAACCTTGGGTCGCATCCTGTGTGGCGCGGTTTTTGGCCTGATTCTGGCCGGAGCGGGGCGGGTGCCGGCCGCCACGGTCTGGACCGGATCATTGTTCACTTTTAACCAGCCCGCGCCCAATCCCAAACAAGCCACCAACCAGGACCGGATCACCCCGGATGTCTGGCTGACCCGCGCCAATTCCAAGGGATTGTTCAACGCCTTTTATGAAACCAACGCCACCGCCCTCAGCCCCACGAACACGGAATGGGCGTTCGGTTCGCTCTCCGACTACGCCTCGCTAAACTATACCAACTGGCTGGCGCTGCTGAATGGCGCCTCGCCCACCACCTTGGTCGGCCAGCCGCTGGTCGTGCACCTCATTTCCGACGACATCTATCTGTCCCTCAAGATCACATTTTGGGGTGCCGGCGGCACGGGCGGGTTTACCTATGACCGCTCCACACCGACTCCGCCTCCCACGTTTTGGACGGGCCCCACGATCACTTTCACCCACGACTCCGGCAGTGATGCCACGGATTTTTTGACGACGAATCACGTCGGCGACGATGCCATTAACAATGTCTGGCTCACGCGCGGCTTTTCCCAGCCGTTGTATAACGCCGCCGCGGAAAGTTCCTGGAGCTCCACCAGCCCGGCGAACACCTTGTGGGCGGTGGCTTCCGGTGATTTGACCAATGCCGATACCCTCACCTACGACACCTTTGGCAACGTGGTCGGCCAGCCGCACAACAGCCCGGTGCAAAGCGTGGGACAGACTTTCTTTGTGAAAATCGTTACCGATAACATCTATTTTTCATTGCGGCTGGACGCCTGGGGCGCCAGTGATGGCGGCGGCTTCGCCTATACCCGTTCCACTCCCGCCGCCGTTGTCGTTCCGGTTCCGGTCATCCTTTCCGGGGCCACGCTCGCTGCCGGCCGGTTCTCGTTCAGCTACACCGCCGATGCCGGGCTCGCTTACGTCGTCCAAAGCTCATCCAACCTCGTGGACTGGGTGTCGCTCTCAACCAATGTCGCCCCCGGCAGTCCGGTGCTGTTCACCAATGCCGTGAATCCCGCCGGCGCCAGTTTTTACCGCATCGGCCGCCTCCCGAATCCTTGAACCTGATCCTTGATTTGGAAATGATGGCCAAGCGGGCTTGGATGGCAATTTTTTGAAAGAAAATTGGAACATCTGTCCGTTTACGACCTCACAACTCCATGAACGAGTTTAAATTTTCATGGGGCACCCGGTTGATTGCCAAAACCGTGCTGATTGGCCTGCTGACTGCGGCATCCCTGGCTCACGCCACCTTCACCTTTTGGACCGGCCCGGTAATTACTTTCGTCCACCCGGCAAACACCAACCTCGCCGACATGCTCACGACCAACCACGTCGGGACGGATTCGACCAAAAACGTCTGGTTGACGCGCGATGTCCAACATCCGCTCTATAACATCGCGGCGGAAGCGGGATGGAATGGCATAACCCCTTCCAATACCCTGTGGTCCCTGGCTTCACCCACGGGATTGCCGCCCTTTCCCCCCCTTACCACCGCCGGCACCAACATCTTCGACACCTTTGCCAATGTGGTTGGCCACCCCGGCGGTTTTCCCGGCCCCGGACGCAGCGTCGGCAAAACGTTCTATGTGAAAATTATAACCGACAATATCATCCTGTCCCTCAAGCTGGACGCCTGGGGCAATGACAATGGCGGCACTTTCACTTATGAACGCTCCACGCCCGCCGTCGTCGTGCCACCGCCGCCGACCCCGAGCATCAGCATCACCAACCCGGCGGGCGGCACGGTCTTTGCCGCCCCCGCAACTGTGAACATCGGCGCCAATGCCACGGTCAGCAGCGGCACCGTGACCAACGTGCAGCTTTTCACCAATAACGTTTCATTCCTGTCCCTCCAATCGCCTCCGTTCCTCTTCACCGCCAACAATCTCGCGGCGGGTGCTTACGCCCTCACGGCGGCGGCCACGGCAGCGGGAATCTCCGCAACTTCCGCCGCAGTCAACATCAGTGTCGTGACACCGGTGACCGTTTCGCTGGGCGGCACGGTGAAATCATCCGCCACCAATTTTCAATTCAGCTATCCGGCCAACGTGGGCCTGACCTACGTCATTGAGCGGGCGACCAGTTTGGCGCCCACCAACTGGGTCCGCCTGGCCACCAACACCGCCGCCAGCAACCCGGTTATTTTCATGGATTTCGTTGCGACAAACACCCCGGGCTTTTATCGTGTGGGACGCCTCCCCAATCCTTGATCCGGACTGGGAATGGTTGGCGGCGGCGGAACTGACCGGGGTGGCCCCGGAATTTTAATCAGATGTGGCTCGTAAGCATTAAGCGGCTTGGGTGGGTGGGTGGCTTGGCGCTGTGTACCGGCGTCAGCCTGCTGCTTTTCAATTCTTGCTCCACGGTCGACCGCTCCGCCATGGTGCCATTGCAGATTGAAGGCGCGGTTTTCGTCGGGGACCAGGCCTGTGCCGACTGCCACGCCACCATCACCCGCGTCTTTCCCGCCAGTCCGCACGCACGGTTGCACCTTGAAAACGGCGGCGTCCCCGGCCAGTTCGGCTGCGAGTCCTGCCATGGTCCGGGCAGCAAGCACATCGCCCTCGGCGGCCGGGGCGGCCTGGATAAGTTCATCATCAATCCGGGCAAAGACCCCCAGGCGTGCTTCAAATGCCATCAGGATACCCAGGCCGAGTTCCATTTTCCCCAGCATCATCCCGTCATCGAGGGAAAGATGAACTGCATCCAATGCCATGATCCTCATGGCATGGACATCATGAAACCGGCCGGTGGCCTGGCGATGTCGCGCTTGAATGAAACCTGCGCCCAATGCCATCGCGAGCAGGCCAAACCGGTGGTCTATGAACATCCGGCCATGCGTGAAGGCTGCACGGTCTGCCACAGTCCGCACGGCTCCATCAATGCCAAGCTGCTCATCGAGCCGGATTCAAACCTGTGCCTCCGTTGCCACGCCCAGGTGGCGGGGCCGGGCGCCGCCGGAAAAATTTTCATCGGCGGCCGGGACCACACCGGCAGCCTGGCCGTCGGTTCCTGCTGGACCTCCGGCTGTCACTCGGCGGTTCACGGTTCGAACGTACATCCCATCCTCCTCTATTGAACATCAGGCTCAACAGCGCGATGAAGCCGGGGTTCCTACCCCTGTGCGTGCCGGTTTTGATTTGTTGCCTTGATGTTCATGCCGCTGAAGTCGATGTCTCCAAGCTGCCGCCGCCGGCCACGAACCGGATTGATTTCACCCGCGACATCCGGCCCATCTTGGAAACCAGCTGCCTCCGCTGCCACGGCCCGGAAAATCAGAAGAGCCATTTCCGCCTCGATAACCGCCCGTCCGCGCTCAAGGGCGGCGATCAGGGCGTGGACATCCTGCCCGGCAACAGCGCCAAAAGCCCCCTGATTCATTTCACCGCCAGGCTGGTGGAAGACTCGGAAATGCCGCCGTTGGGCAAAGGCACGCCCCTCACGCCCGTCCAGGTGTCCCTGCTGCGCGCCTGGATTGATCAGGGCGCGGTTTGGGACACCGCCAGCCAGTCCAACCACCTTGAATTTTCATTTTCGCCCACGCTGGGGGATACCTATGTCCGGGGCGACAAACAGAAATTCCGCGAACATTACTGGCAGAAGGACGGCCTGAATGGCGGTGTGGAACAGTTTGAACTGCTCGATCAAACCGGCCCCGATACGCGCTGGCTCCTCGACGGCCACGCATTACTGGATGATTACAAAATCAACCTCGCCGTGGATCGGAATGATATTGGTTTCGTCCATTCCGGCTGGGAGCAATACCGCAAATACTTCGATGATACCGGCGGGTATGCGCCGTTGCTGACCCCCGCCGCCCCCAGCCTTGGCCGGGACTTGCACCTGGACATCGGCAAGGCGTGGATCGATTTCGGACTCACCCTGCCGGACTGGCCGCGCCTCGTGCTGGGCTATGAGTATGACTACAAGCAAGGTGATGAGGCCACCACGTCCTGGAACGCGGTCGGACCGCAGGGCACCGGGCGGAACATCGGCCCCGCTGACAAACACCTCGATGAAGGCACCCACATCATCAAGCTGGATTTGGATGCGGAAGTCAAAGGCGTCTCGATCGAAGAACGCTTCCGCGGTGAATTCTACAAGTTGAAGACCGGCACCACCAACGTCGCCTTCGGCCCCCTGCCGGAGAGCATCGCCGAAGGAACGACTTATTTCCAGGGTGCCAACACCATCCGGCTGGAAAAAAAATTCACCGACTGGTTCTTTGGTTCCGGCGGCTATCTCTACAGCAAGCTGGATGCGGATTCGGCCTTCCGGATGGATGCACCGGGACTGAACCAGCTGGTAAATGTTCCGGAGATCGAACTGGAAAAAGAATCCCACGTCGGCAACCTCAACGGCCTGTTCGGACCCTTCCATGGCCTGACCCTTTCCACCGGCGTGCAGGCCGAATGGACCCGGCAGCATGACCTCGGGGCGGGACTTTATGACCAGCAATCCCCGCCGCCGCCGCCCATAACTGATACCCTGACCCCATTCACCGTGTCCTCGGATTACGACGAAACCTCCCTGCAGGAAAACGCCGCCTTGCGCTACTCGCAGATTCCGTTCACCACCCTGTTTGCGGAGGGCCGGCTGGAGCAGCAAAACATCCGGCAATATGACCAGCTTGCCGCCGCGCATAACATTCTCAACAAGGCCGTCTTTCTCCAGCATACCGACTTCGCGAGCGAACTGGATGATCTCCGGGTCGGTTTCAGCACGTCGCCCTGGCGCCAGGCCGCCTTCAGCGCGCATTACCGGCGTTCCGAGGACAGAAGCAATTACGATAGCGACCCGCTCGTGCAACCCGCCCAGACCGGTTATCCAACATTTATCCACTCACGCGACCTGCTGACCGATGAAGCCGAGGCCAAGCTTGTTTTGCATCCGGCCAGCCGCTTCAGCACCACCCTGTCTTACCAGTATCGCACCACCGAAAATGACGTGGACACCGCTTCTTTTATCCAGTTCGGCCAGATCATCTCTCCCGGCGGCGAACTGGTCGCGGGCCGGGAATACTCCCATGTCTTCGCGATCAACGCGACCTATACCCCCATCGCGCGCCTCTTCCTTTCGGCCATGTTCTCCTACACCGCCTCCAGCCTCACCACCGTGGCCGCTGATTCCCCGGTGGTCGTCCCCTATCACGGCGATGTCTATACCGGCTTGGCCGATGTCACTTATGTCCTCAGCGAGACCACGGACCTGTTCGCGGCTTATTCGATCAGTGAGGCGGAATACGGCCAGAACAACTACGCCAGCGGCCAGCCGTTGGGCATCCAGTATCAGCAACAAAGCGGTTCCATCGGGTTGACCCGCCGCTTCAGCAAGCACGTCTCCGCCAAACTCCAATACCGGTTTGCCTTATACAATGAGCCGAGCAGCGGCGGGGCAAACAACTATCAGGCACACTCCATCTTCGGCACGCTCATGTGCCAATTCTGATGCCGGGCAACGGCACGCCGGGCGTGAATAGTCAGACGGGGGCTGAAACCTATCCGGGTCTCATCTCGTCTCTATGCTTGTATGCTCAAGCCGCTTTCCGAAAAGGACTGGAACTCTTCCACGGCGGCGCACCTGCTGAACCGCGCCGGGTTTGGCGGAACGCCGGAGGAAATTAAGCGCCTTGCCGATCTTGGACCGGACAAGGCGGTCGACTCGTTGCTCGACTACGAATCCATCCCCGACCCCACCACCGACCCCGACTGGGCCAAACCCAACCCCGAAGAGGTCGCCAAATACCGCCAGGTTTTCCGCACCGGAACGCCCGAGGAAAAGAAGGACGCGCAGCGCGAGCAGCAGCAGACCTATCAACGGCGCCTGATGGAGTTGCGCGGCTGGTGGATGCAGCGCATGGCCTACGGTCCCCGCCCCTTTCAGGAAAAAATGGTGCTCTTCTGGCACGGCCATTTCGCCACAAGCATCGAGAAGGTGCGTAACCCGTATTTCATGTGGCGGCAGAATGATATCTTCCGCCGCCTGGGCACCGGCAACTGGCGGCAGTTGCTCCTCGAGACCGGCAAGGACCCGGCCATGCTCGTCTGGCTCGACCAGGGGCAAAGCCGCAAGGATCATCCGAACGAAAATTATGCGCGCGAGGTCATGGAACTGTTCTCGCTCGGCGAGGGGCATTACACCGAAAAGGACATTGCCGAGGGCGCGCGCGCGCTCACCGGCTGGTCCATGAATCCCGAGGAACAAAAGTTCATGTTCCGCCCGCGCCTCCACGATGACGGTGATAAAACCTTCCTCGGCCGCACCGGAAATTTTGATGGCGATGACGTGATTCAGATCATCGTCTCGCAGCCGCAGGCCGCCCGGTTCATCACCGGCAAACTGTGGAACTATTTCGCCGGGCAGGTGCCGTCATCGGAACTGAACGGCGCATTGGCCGATGTCTTCCGCGCCAATGGCAATAATTTCAAGCCGTTGCTGCATACCCTTTTCCGCAGCCAGGAATTTTACGGCAACGATATCATCCGCAACCAGGTGAAAAGCCCCATGCAATGGCTCGTCGGCAGCGTACGGGTGCTCGAATGCGAACTGCCCCCGCCCATCATCAGCTGGGGCATGACGCGCCAGCTTGGTCAGGACCTCTTTGCGCCGCCCAATGTCAAAGGCTGGGATGGCGGCGTCACTTGGATCACTACCAACACCCTGCTCACCCGTTACAACGATGCGCAATCGCTCGTCGAAGGCACGCTGCCACCGCTCACAGCGGGAGATTTTGCCCGAAAGGCCGGCGGCGGCGGCGGTGGCAAAGTCGAGAAAGCCATGCAACGTGTGCGCATGGGCGGCGTGAATCTTGACAAAATTTTGACGCCCGAAGAACGCGCCGACAAGGACGCCATGGTCGCCTCGCTGCAAAACCGGCTGTTCCAGACCACCCTCAAAAAAGACCAGCAGGAAGCCCTGCACGAATTTCTGGATGCCAAAACCAAACTGAACGACGCCGACATCATCACCGCCATCCGCCTCATGATGTCCACGCCGGATTACCAGGTCACCTGACGTATGAAAAACGAAATCACCCTCCAAACGCGCCGCGAATTTCTGCGCCGCACCGTCCTCGGCAGCGCCCTCTCCTGGACCGTGCCCGTGTTTCTCGCCGACACCTTTTCCGCGCTCCAGGCGCAGGCCGCCGATTCCGCCACCCAGACCGTCACCGGCAAGGATTCCACCATCCTTGTCGTGCTCCAGATGGCGGGCGGCAACGATGGCATCAACACCGTTGTTCCCTACTCCAACGATTTCTACCACAAGGCGCGCCCAAACATCGGCCTGAAGGCGGACAACGTGTTGAAATTGACTGACGACATCGCCTTTAACGGTGCATTGAAAGGTTTCAAGGAGCTGTATGATGGCGGCGAATTGTCCGTCATCCAGGGTGTCGGCTATCCGAACCCTAACCGTTCGCATTTCCGCTCCACGGAAATCTGGCAGACCGCGAGCGATTCTGACCGCGTGGAAAAATACGGCTGGGTGGGCCGCTACTTTGACAACGCCTGCGCCGGGTCCGATCCCGCCGTCGGTGTGACCATTGGCAGCCAGTTGCCTGAGGCCTTTTTTGCGAAGCACCCCAAGGGCATCTGCTTCAGCAATCCGCAGAACTACCGCTTCATGGCCAACGGTGAAGCCACGCAAGAATCCTACAAAAAAATGAACGAGGTTGATATGCCCGGCGATATGCATGCCGACAGTTCGTCGGAGGACAGCTCCGGCGACATGCTAAATTCCGGCGGCAGCATCGGCATGTTGCCCGCCGGCATGCCCATGACCGGTGGCAAGGCCGTAGATTTCATTTCCCGTACCGCGCTTGATGCCCAGCATAGTTCTGACGAGATTCGCGGCATCGCCGCCCGCGTGCAGAATCAGGCCGTCTACCCCGGCTCACAGCTCGGCAACGGGCTCAAAATGGTCGCCAAGCTCATTGGCGGCGGCCTGCCCACCCGCATCTATTATGTCTCCCAGGGCGGCTACGACACGCACACCAACCAGGTCAACACGCAGACGCGTCTGCTCGGCGACCTTGGCGATTCCATGAAAGCCTTCGTCGAAGACATGAAGGCGCAGGGCAACATGGGCCGCGTACTCGTGATGACCTTCAGTGAATTTGGCCGGCGCGTTTCCGAAAACGCCAACGGCGGCACGGACCATGGCGCCGCCGCGCCCATGTTCATCGTCGGCAACAAGGTCAAAGCCGGCTTGCTCGGCAAATACCCCAGCCTCGCCCCGCAAGACCTGTATCAAGGCGATGTGAAATACAACGTGGACTTCCGCAGCGTCTATGCCGGCGTGTTGGAAACCTGGCTCAAGACCAAGAGCGCCCCGATCCTCGGCAAGAAATTCGAACCGCTGCAGGTGGTTTGAACACCTGCGCCGGATGGCGTTTATTGATCATCGCGGATTGAATTCAATCTGGCCTGTGCCGCCTTGGAGCCCATGACCAGCGCTTTGAATTTCCAGGTGCCATTCGGTTCGAGCGTCGCCGTATAATCAGATGCCGCGCCGGCGGAAACCCCATTGGAATCAATCAGGCCAAACTCCGCCTTCACCCCGAAACGCTGTTTATCGGTCAGGTTGCGCACCGTGCCCGCCACATATACCAGTGCGCTGCCCGGCGTCTTTTCCAGCTTGGGCACAGACACGGCGAAACCGTTGGTGGTCGTTTCATCCCCGGATTTGACCGCTGCTGGCGGAACCGCCACCACGGACTTTTTGAGGGCTTTTTCTGCCACCGGCACGGAGACATGTCGTTTCAACAAAATAAGTGCCATCGTTGCAGCGATTATCGCCGCCCAAAGGACGACAACCATCCCCCCAACCAGCGGCCGGCGGGACTTTTTTACGGTCGCCACCAATGCCGGCGGCAATGCCACCGGCTGTCCGCAATGGGGACAAGCGATGGATTGGCCGCCCGCCCCGGCGGGGTATTCGATGTGACCCGCGCAATGGCGGCATTCAATTTTCAAGAAGTCAGATTCTGTCATGGCTGGCACAATTACTGCGACAATTGACGCGAATATACGAAACCTAATGTTAGTAATCAGCGTCGAATGAATTATACTACTATCTATGAACCCCGACGAACACAAGCAAGTTGACTTGGAGGATCATTTTTTGACGCGCCGCCAGTTCCTGCAGCGGGCCGGCATGGGCTTTGGCGCCTTGAGCCTCGCCTCTCTGCTGGGCGAAGGGTTGCTGTCCGTGGCCAATGCGCAGGAGGCCGAGGCCACGTTGCTGCCCAAGACCCCGCCAATGCCGGCCAAGGCCAAACACGTTGTCCATATCTTTGCCCAAGGTGCCCCATCCCATGTCGATACCTGGGATTACAAGCCCTCGCTGGCGAAATACGACGGCCAGTCGATCCCCGGCATGGATGGCGTGGCCATGGCCTCGCCGTTCAAGTTTACAAAAAAAGGCAAATCCGGCATCGATGTCAGCGAGGTCTTTCCGCAAATGGGCGAACAGGTGGATGACCTGTGCGTCATCAAGTCGATGTACACCGACATCCCGGCGCACGAGGTTGCGACCATCATGATGAACACCGGCTCACGGCTTGTCCGTCCGAGCATCGGTTCCTGGGTGCTGTACGGTCTCGGCTCGGAAAACCAGAACATGCCCGGCTTCGTTTCGCTCCGGCCCGGCGGTCCGCCACCCGGCGGCACGGCCAACTGGCAGTCATCCTTCCTTCCGGGAATTTATCAGGGTGTCAGCATCAACACAAAAGTGCCGACGCTGAACCAGCTCATTGAAAACATCCGCAACCCCAACACCCCGCTCCCCGAACAGCGCCGTCAGCTTGACCTCGTCCATCAACTGAACGAACTGCACAGCCAGAACCTGCAAAAAGAGGCCCAGTTGGAATCCCGGCTGCAGGCCTTCGAGATGGCGTTCAAGATGCAAACGGAGGCGACCGATGCGTTCGATTTGAACAAGGAACCGCAAAGCGCGCGTGACGCCTACGGCCGCACTTCGCAGGGAAACCAGCTGTTGATCACCCGCCGGCTCATCGAGCGCGGCGTGCGTTTCGTGCAGGTCTGGGCGGGCGGCTGGGACCACCATCAGGATTTGGAGGAGAAGTTGCCGGACCGCGCCAAGGACATCGACCAGCCGCTCGCGGCGTTCATCCAGGATCTGAAGCAGCGTGGTTTGTTTGACAGCACGCTCATCGTCTGGGGCGGCGAATTTGGCCGCAAGCCGGTGCGCGACCGCAACGGCGGCGACAATCCCGGCCGCGATCACAACGCCAAGGCGTTCACCACGATTCTCGCCGGCGGCGGCGTGCGCGGCGGCATGACGTATGGCGCGACGGATGAATTTGGCAACGCTTCCGTACAGGACAAGGTTCACGTCCACGACCTGCATGCGACCATTCTCGCCCTGCTCGGTTTCGACCACAAAAAGCTGACCTACCGTTACAATGGCCGCGATTTCCGGCTGACGGAAACCAGCGGCGAAATCGTCAAGGCCGTTTTTGCATGAAAAGATTCCTGCTGCTGTTGTCGGTTGTTTTCTTGTCCGCGAATTCTTGGCGCACGCTTGCCGCCGACCTCACGCCGTCGCAACTGGAATTTTTTGAAAGCAAAATCCGCCCCATCCTTTCCGACAGCTGCTATAAGTGCCACAGTGCCGGGGCGGACAAGGTCAAGGGCGGACTCCTGCTGGATTCACGTGATGCCGTGCTCCGGGGCGGCGATTCAGGCAAGGTGATCGTGCCGGGCGATCCGGAAGCCAGCCTGCTGATCAAGGCCGTGCGCTATGCCGACCCGGACCTGCAGATGCCCAAAAACAAAAAATTGCCGGATGACCAGATCGCCGCGCTGGAACAATGGGTGAAAATGGGCGCACCCGACCCGCGCGTCGCCACCGCCAGCACCAAATCGTGGAGCGACAACCGGACCAATCACTGGGCCTGGCAACCGGTCAAACGCGTCGCCGTTCCCACGGTCGATGACAACGGCTGGGGCCAGACGCCGGTGGACAAATTTATTTATGCGAAGCTCGCCGAAAAAGGTTTGACGCCCAATCCGCCCGCGGACAAACGGACGTTGATCCGCCGCGCCACCTTTGACCTCATCGGCCTGCCGCCCACCCCTGAGGAAGTTCAGGCGTTCCTGGACGACTCGTCACCCGATGCCTTTGCCAAAGTCGTGGACCGGTTGCTCGCCTCGCCGCATTACGGCGAACGCTGGGGCCGGCACTGGCTCGATGTGGCACGGTATAGCGACACCAAAGGCCAGCCCCGCCGCAATAACGAAGACAATATCAATCCCTTCGCTTGGACATATCGCGATTACGTCATCCGCAGTTTCAACGAGGACAAGCCTTACAATCGTTTCGTCATGGAGCAGATCGCCGCCGACCGGCTTTCGACCTCGCGACAAAATCCCACCAACCTCGCGGCGCTCGGCTTCCTCACCGTCGGCGATCATTTCATGGGGATGCAAAACGACATCCTCAACGACCGCATTGACGTTGTTTGCAAAGGTTTTCTGGCCCTCACGGTGACCTGTGCGCGCTGCCACGACCACAAGTTCGACCCGATCCCGCAGAAGGATTATTATTCCTTGCACGGAATTTTCGCCAGCAGTGTTGAGCCAAAGCTGGAACCGATCGTCTCGCCCATTTACGTCACGCCGGAGTTTGAAGCCTATCATGAGCAACGGGACAAACTGGCGTTTGAAGAGTCAAACTTGGAAGGTTCCTTGCCCAAGCTTCGAAAAGAAAAGAACCAGGACGCCTTCAAGGAGGCGCGGCGCACGTTGCAACAGGTCGTGCATAACATCGCCCTGCTTGACCTGACCAACACCGCCGCGCCGATGCACGCGATGGTATTGGAAGACACCGTGAAAGGCCATGATTCGCCGGTGTTCCTGCGCGGCGACCCCGGCAACAAGGGAGAGACGGCGCCCCGCCGTTTTCTGCAGATGTTATCCGCGCCGAACCGCCCGGTTTACACCAATGGCAGCGGCCGCCTCGAACTGGCCATGGCCATCGCCAGCAAAAACAATCCCCTCACCGCGCGCGTGATGATCAACCGCATCTGGGAACATCACTTCGGCGAAGGCTTTGTGCCCACCCCGGATGATTTCGGCATGATGTCCGATCCGCCCAGCCAGCCGGAATTGCTTGATTACCTCGCCGTGAATTTCATGACCAATGGCTGGAGCATCAAAAAAATCCACCGCCTCATCATGCTTTCCAGTGTGTATCAGGAAAGTTGCACCGACAATCCGCGCTACGCCGCCATCGACCCCGGCAACCGCCTGCTCTGGCGCGCCAATATCCACCGCCTCGAATACGAACCCCTCCGCGATTCCCTGCTCGCCATCGGCGGCATTCTGGATACGAACCTCT
>DATHQS010000174.1:0-6671 GCA_035482455.1 Candidatus Acidiferrales bacterium
GTTGTGCCATTGCTGGGATTATACCTTCTGGCGCAGTGGCTTTGGACCGGTTACAACTGCATGGTCAGCTCTTCCTGGCCGGATCTGCTCGCCCTGTCTGGGCTGTTGCCAGGATGGGGGCTGTGGTACCTGTTGAGCCTCGCAACCTGGCGTGTGACCATCCCCATCCTCAAAGGCATTCGTTCCCCGGTGATCTTCCTCGTATTCGCAGCCTTGGCGGGGGCCGCTGCGGGCCATACCAATCTCGGCCCAATTTTATCACTATCCCGGACCGTGGTTTTTTTCCCATATTTTGCCGCCGGATTCTTTGCCCGTGAATTGAACTGGCAGTCGCTGCTGGGTGAACAAAGGCGTAAAATTGATTTTGCCGTCCTGGCCTTGGCGATCGCTTTGCTGCCGTGCCTTCTCTATTTTGTCCACCTCTCAGACCGGATGATCCTTTATTTTGATTCACCCCTGGCTGCCGTCCCCATCCGCTTCAGTTGGGGATTTTTATTTCGGGTGCTTGCTTATCTGTTTGCATTCGCCGTCATTCGTTGGCTAATGCTCTTGATTCCAAAGTCACAGCATAAGTGGACCCGAATTGGCGAGGCCACGCTGGGGATATATCTTGGCCATTTCTATTTTCTGCTGATATTACAGCATTACATACCGAAACAAGATGTTGGCTTGATGTTCCTGCTGTCTCCGTTCACAACGCTCGCACTATTATGGCTTTTGAGCCGACCGGCCTTTTTGGGCCGGCTTAATGCGCTTCATGAAGGGATGCAGCGCCTGGCCATGCATTTAATGTGTCGAAAAATAGAAAAAGGGTGATTAATTGAAGCTGGCTGCGGGCGAATGATCTTCGGCCGGTTATGACCATCTGGCCGATTGGAAATCCAACCAGCAAGAATTACGGCGCCAGTTTTTCACGGTGCGGTGAATGGTCACGATTCCAGTGAACCAAGGCGGCATCGCTGGTGTCTTCAAAAAGAAACGTCAGTGTCGGCGATTCGACATGGCCGTCGCAAAACACAACATTGGCTCTGCCTTGATGCCGGGCCTGACTTCTTTGGGTGCTTTCAGGATCTTGGAACGAATGGCCATGGGATAGGACTGCACTCTCGCTCGCGCGCCCCAAAATACTCACGCCGTCTTCAATGATTCCGGGACCACCATAGAACCCATCCCCGAGGGCGAGCATTTCGCCCGGACTGGCAACACCAAGTTCGTTCACGTGCGGCGTTGCCAAATCAGACGACCAAAGGCTGGAAAGCCCGAGCGAATTAGTCGGTGCCAGGAAGCCAAGACCATAAACATTGTATCCGTATTCATCATAGCCCACCTCTGTGTGCGAATTCCATGCCGGATTGGATGGCCGATTGGCAGACGGACAATGCCATATGCCCTTGGGAGTATATCCCGTATTGTGATGCAGCCCCATTTCATATCCCAAAGCATTCTTCCAGTAGCGGTTTTCTGAATGTTCAGCTGGATCCAGGAACGGTGGATAAAAGCCATGATCCGCCTTGAATTCTTGCAGGGCCAGGCCGAGCTGTCGCAAATTATTGACGCATTCAATCCGCTGCGCCTTTCCTTTCGCCCGTGATACCGCCACCAACAATAGCGCCGCCAGAATCCCAATAATCGCGATGACCACCAACAGTTCCACCAGACTGAACGCACCCTCTTCCCCATCTGTGTTCAATCTGTGTTTCATTTGTGGCCAAAAAATTAAGGCGTCAATTTTTCCCGATGCGGCAGATGGTCGCGATTCCAGCGCACCAAGGCGGCATCACTGGTGTCTTCGAAAAGAAAAGCCAGCGTTGGCGATTCGACATGACCGTCGCAAAATTCCACATTGGCCCGGTCTTGATGCCGGTTGAGATTTCCATATTTATCCAAACCATTCAAAGTACGATCAAAGCCGATACGGCCATCGAAACTCTCACCCAACGCCATCATGTCACCCGGACTGGCCACTTCTGACTCCCGAATCGGAACGGCCTTCCCGGAACCTTGATCAACGTGACCAAACAGACCAAGCGGATTGGTGGAAATCTCAGTCGGATAAACGCCATACGCGTTATACGCGTAACAACCAATTTCAGGAGCAGGCCAATTGTGAATGGGATAGTGCGCCGCCGGGCAAAGCCAGACCCCTTTTTCATAAAAATCTGTCAATGGCTCAAACTTGCCATTTGTTCCTCTCGGATGATTTACACCAAGTCCTTCTATCTCCAATTGGTCAATCCAACCTTCATAACGACCTGAATTATATAACGGGTAGCCATGATCATTCGAAAGAATTACCTGCAAGCCGAGGCCAAGTTGGTGCAGATTGCTTACGCATCGAATCCGCTGCGCTTTTCCTTTCGTCCCCGAAACGGCCGCCAGCAAAAGCGCCGCCAGAATCCCGATAATTGCAATGACCACCAGCAGTTCCACCAAACTGAACGCACCCTCGTCCCCATCTGTGTTCAATCTGTCCCGCCACTGCGGGATCTGTGGTTGAAAAATCATCCCAAATTCTTTCGTACCGTCTCCGCGATCTGGATGAACGCCTTCCCGGCCGGATGATTCGGCGTGGATACCGTGATCGGCATCCCCCGGTCGCCGCCTTCGCGGATTTCGGTGAAGAGAGGAATCTCGCCGAGGAACGGGACGTTCTGCCGCGCAGCCTCTTCCTTGCCGCCGCCGTGGCCAAAAATTTCCACACGGTCGCCATTGGGCGTCGTGAAATAGCTCATGTTCTCGATGATGCCCAGGATCGGCACGTTCACCTTCGTGAACATGTTGATGCCCTTGCGCACCACGCCCAGCGACGCCTCCTGCGGCGTCGTCACGATCACCCCGCCATCCAGCGGCACCGTCTGACAAAGTGAAAGCTGCGCATCACCCGTGCCCGGCGGCAGGTCCACGAGGAGAAAATCCAGGTCACCCCATTCCACCGCGAGCAGAAATTGTTGGATGGTCTTCGTGATCATCGGCCCGCGCCAGATTACCGGCTGGTCATCCGTCACCAGCAGCCCGATGCTCATCACCTTCACGCCATGGTTGGACGGCGGCACCAGCCGCTCGGCCTCATTGACGGTCGGCTTTTCATAGACGCCCATCATCAACGGAATGCTCGGCCCGTAGATGTCGCAATCCAGCAGGCCCACTTTCGCGCCCAGATGCGCCAGCGCGCACGCCAGATTCGCCGAGCAGGTGGACTTGCCCACGCCGCCCTTGCCGCTCGCGACGGCGACGATCCGCTTCACGCCCTTCACCCGGTTCTGGTTGGCGAACGGACTTTGCGGCGCGCCCTGCCCCGCCGCCGGTTGCCGCACCTCAACCTGGACCTGGTTCACACCGGCCAGCGCCTTGAGCACCCGTTCGCTCTCCGCCTTGATCTGCTGCGCCGCCCCGGCATTCGGCGAGGTCAGTTGCATCATCACGCTCACCGCACCGTTGGCCGTGGAAATGTCTTTGACGAGCCCGAACGAAACGATGTCGCGCGAGTACCCCGGGTATTTCACCGATTTCAGCGCCTCTAAAATTGCGTCTTGCGAAAGCATGGACGGACAGATTGCCATTGATGCGGGCGAAGGCAAGTTGGTTCCGGTGGAGGGAATGTTCTAATTTAATTTTGGAGCGCGGGCTTCAGCCCGCTTCGACGCGTATTTGTATAGCCACGTTGAAGCGGCATAAATGCCGCGCCCCGCCAGGAGGCGAACTTGCTGCGTCTGGTCTGCGACACAGCCGCGCTCCGTAATTGACCCTATGTCCTACTCAAACACATTCAGTTCCCGGTTGGCCTTCCGCAATTTGCCCGTCAGGTCCAGGCAAAGTTGTTCCAGCAGCTTGATCTTCAGCGCCGGGTGCGTCTTCCCCACCTTTTGAAAATCCTCCAGCGTCAACATGTGACATTCCACCTCCGAGTCCGCCACGATGTCCGCCGAGCGCCGGGCCCCGTCGATGAACGCCATCTCGCCGAACGACATCCCCGGCGAGAACGTCGCCAGCCGCCGCCCGTCCTCGCCCGGCAGGAACACGCTCACCCGGCCGCGCGCCAGGAAAAACATCTCCTGCGCGTCCGTCCCGGCGCTGATGATGTTCTGCCCGCGCTTGAACGAGCATGGCTTTAGCAACGGTTGGATGATCTCCAATTCCCCGCGCGAAAAATTGCTGAACAGGAAATAGTCAGCGGGCTTTGCCTTGAAATTGGCCGCGCGAGCGTACTGCGTGTTTTCCAGCAACCGTTCCTCGCACCATTCCAGCGCGAGGTCGTTGTCCGGATAGGTCGTGAACAGTTCCGCAAATTTTCCCGCGAGCTTTTTCTTCATCATCCGCCGCAGCAACGGCAGATGGTCGCAATGCGTGAACATCACCGTTTTCTCCATCGCGGACAGCTTGGCCACCAGCGAATGCATCAGGTGCCCCGCGCTCTCGTTCAGGCTCAGCACGCGTTTCAGGTCGAGGATGAGATAGCCCGTCTCCTCCACCTGTTCCAACACGTCACGCACGACCGGTTCCATCGTCGCGAACGCCAGGTGCCCTTGTAATTGATAGACCTTGATCGCCTTGGCCAGTTCCCGCAACGTCCGGCTTTCCTCCGCCGTGCGCACATGGCTCGAATTGAAATCCGCGCCGGTGAACTGCAACCGGATCGTGGACTTGCCCGCCACCGGCCGGTTGAACAGGTGCAGGTCCAGGTGACGCGACAATTCCTTGCAGACGCGGATGCCGCGGACGCTGTTGCCGTGCGCATCCAGCCGCGGTGAAAACACGCCGATGCCGAGCTGCCCCGGTAATACCGCCATCACGCCGCCCGCCACCCCGCTCTTCGCCGGGATGCCCACGTGGTAAAGCCATTCGCCCGCGTAATCGTACATGCCGCACGTCCCCATCACGCTCAGCACGCTCTCCACATATTCCCCGCGCAACGCCTGCTTGCCGGTCACCGGGTTCACGCCATGATTCGCGAGCGTCGCCGCCATCATGCCGAGGTCGCGGCAATTCACGGAAATGGAGCACTGCTGAAAATAAATCTCCGTCGTCGGCGCCGGATCACCGGTCAGCTTGTCAAAATTGCGGAGCATGTGCCCGATCGCCCGGTTGCGATGCCCCGTCTCGCTCTCGGAAAGATAAACCGTGTGGTCCACCTTCAGCGGCCGGCCCGCGTACAGCGAAAACGTGTCCAGGACGCGCTTGAACCGCGAGGCCGGCGTCTTGCCCGCAATCAATCCCGCCGTCGCGATCGCCCCGGCGTTGATCATCGGATTACGCGGCCGCCCCGTGCCCGGGTCCAAGCTGATGGAATTGAATGCGTCACCCGTCGGCTCCACGCCGACGCGTTCCAGCGTGGTCGTGCGCCCGTTGTCCTCCAGCGCCAGGCCGTACACGAACGGCTTGGAGATGGACTGGATCGTGAATTCCTGCCGCGTGTTGCCGACCTCGTAGACCGCGCCGTTCGCCGTGACGATGCAGATGCCGAACCAGTCCGGGTCCGCCTTCGCCAGTTCCGGGATGTAAGTGGCCACTTCGCCGTCATCGTTGGTGGCGCATTGTTGATGCAGGTGTTCGAGAAAATCTTGGATGGGTGAAACCAGTTCTGACTCGCCGTTGTTTTTCATAGGGTTTGGGGAAAAATCTGATCCAGCGCCAACCTCCGACGGCCCGCAAGATGAACCTTCCCGCCGGACACGTCAAGCCGCCTCGCCCTTCGCAATCCTCTACAATATCGCGGTCTTTTTCATGCCTGCGGCCGTGTCCATGAAGGCGTTTCATGGGCTGCGGAGCAAAGTCAAACGCCCAATGTCCAAAGGCCAAAGTCCGCTTTGAACCACGAAACACACGGCTGAACCCACCAGCCTTTTCCTTCAATCCCAAACCCCAAGCCCCAAAGGGGCGCCTCCGAGCCGAGCAATGCTCGGCGCTCCGGTTTTGCAGAGGTCTCTACTGAGCTTGCAGCAGCCGAAAGAATGCCTGCGGCGTGGTGTTCGTCATGGTGGCTCCCACAAAAGCAGTGCTGTTGAAAACCGTCGTCCAGTTGGTGGAAATGGCCGTCCAGTTGGTGCCGGTCAGGTCTGTCGTGGTCTGCAAAGTGAAATTTCCCGCCGCGGCCGGCCAGTAAACGGTCGTCAGATTGCCGTCGGACGTGATCACCGGCGTGGGCGGTGGCAGTACCACCACGATGTTTGCGCTGATGGAAAAAGGCAAGGTATGATTGGAACCATCACCATATTTATGAAGATCGTCCGGATAACCCAAACTATAGGGGGGGCCGGGGGCGCTGGCATCACATGAGTATAAGTAAGTCAATCCCGAGGCGCTGTCATAACCTGGAAAAACGGACACGTAGCTGTATGGATAGTAAGAATCTGAACCGATCCGATAAATTCCAGGTTGCAATACGATGGGAGTGATCGACGTCGCGCTGAAAAAGGTTCCAGCCATGGGCAGCGTTCCGTTCGTGATTGTGGCCGAAGCCACCAGCGTGCCGGCTTCGGTCCATAATTTTACATAGACATCGCCTCCCACATAAGGTGCGCCCGGAATTCCGGCAGGCGCGTTTGGATTAAAAGCTGCCAGGGCGGTGACGGTGACTGGCGTGGTCACCTGAAATTGGAAGCCGTAGGTGCCGTTAAACAATGTGGAAGTGGGAACCGAATTGGTGCTGAAATTAAATCCGAGCACTGGCGTTT
>DATHQS010000175.1:0-3174 GCA_035482455.1 Candidatus Acidiferrales bacterium
TCATCTTCACGGCGGACGGGCCGCTGACCTTGCTCACCACGGTGCCGCAGGATTTGAGCGCGGGCCGCGTGGGGTCAAGCAACGGGAGCAGCGCGTCGTAGCGTTTTTCCAAGTCCGGATGCGGGAGCATGTCGCTGCCGAGCACCCAGACGTAGATGGACGGATGGTTCCGCAGCCAAAAAACCTGATCGTGCAGGTAGTTCGTCGCCAACTGCATGTCATCTGCGGTGAGAAAACCGCCGTATTTTGGGTCCGTCTTTTTGCCGAGGTTTTCCTTCCATTCCCACTGGCAGCTCCAGCCGACCATGATGAGCAGGCCATTTTCATCCGCGAGGTCGTACAGCCGCTGGCTGCTGCCCCAGACGCCTTCGAGGCGGATGGTGTTCAGGTTCATCGCCTTGGTGTAACGGACCTGGGCCGTGAGATTTTCCTGGCTCTCGCGCAGAAGCAGTTCATCCGCCCAGCCGCCGCCGCGGATCAAAATCTTTTTGCCGTTCACCATGTAACCGCGATAACCGTCCGGGCTGATGTAATCCGCCACCTCGCGGATACCGAAGCGGGCCGTTTGCACATCGGAAATATCGCCGCCAGTCTTCGCCGTCAATTTCGCGGTGTAGAGATTCGGCGCACCGAGTTCCCACGGCCACCACAACTTTGGGTCCGCGAACTTCAGTTCCGGATGTTCCGCCGGCGATAATTTTACGGTGCGGGTCTCCAGGGGTTGCAGCGTGAATTTCTCGCTGACGAGAACCGCGCCGATGACGGCTTGCAGCGTCGTCTCCACGACATTTGTGGAGTGGTTGGCCAGGTCGGCGCTGACCGTCAGGTCCGCTTGCGACCAGGTGGCATGGTCGATCTTGCTGGCGACGAAGACATTTTCGATGCCGACGGCCTTGTGGAAATGCACTTTGACCGGACGGAACAGGCCCATGTTGCGGTCAGGCGGTTTCGGGTTCCAATCCACGAAACCCATCGTGAAATCGCCGGGCTTGGGAGGAAAAATTTCCACGGCGAGGATGTTCTTGCCGGGCTTCAGATGGCTGGTGATTTCCAAATTAAAGGTGCGATACGCGCCAAAGGTCTGGTCGGCATTGGCGATTAGTTGGCCGTTCAGCCAGATGTTCGCACGGTAATTGATGCCTTCGAAGGCGAGGTCCGCATTTCCGGCGGCCTGCGGCTTGGACGCGTCAAACTCTGTGCGATACCACCAGGCGTTGGTGAAGGGCGCGGTGGAGATGTTGGCGAGGTTGGTGCCAAAATAGATGTCCTTGTAGGTTCCATCCTGCACGAGCGTCGCCATAACGGTAGTCGGCACAGAGGCCGGGTACCAGCCGGTGGTGACAAAACGTGGCGTGGAAATATCTGCGCCGCCGGATTTGGTTTCAGCCGCGGATTGGAGCTGCCAGCCGTCGGCGAGAGGCAGGATGTTATCGACGGTGGCGCCGTGCGCGGCCGGATTTGCGGCGGCGAGAAGACAGGCGGTTGCGAGCGCGAAAACGAAGTTGCCGAGGAGGATGCGGGTTCTTCTCATAGGACGATGTGCGAAATTGCGGTGGAACCGGCGCGAAGGCGAGCAAAAATCCCTCCAACGAACGCCCTATTAATAGGGGGTTGACCGGACGCGCGGCATTGTTTACCCGTGCGGGATGGCAAACGACTCCACCGCTCCCGGGACCCCGGGGCTGAAGCGCACGCTGGGATTGTCCTCGCTCATCCTGTACGGAATCATCCTCATCCAGCCCACGGCGCCGATGCCGCTGTTTGGCGCGGCGGCGGTGCAGGGCGGGGGCCATGTGGTGACGGCCATCCTCATCGGCATGGTGGGCATGCTGTTCACGGCGATCAGCTATGGGCGGATGGCGAATGCGTATCCGAGCGCCGGCTCGGCGTACGCCTATGTGAGCCGGGAAATCCATCCGTCGCTGGGATATTTTGTGGGGTGGAGCATCATTTTTGATTACATCATCAATCCCATCATCTGCGTGATTTGGATCAGTGGTCAGGCAAACCATCTCTATGACCAAATTCCGTATGGAGTGTATGCGGTCTTCTTTGTGCTGCTGTTCACGGGGATGAACTTGCGCGGGATCGAGGCCAGTGCGCGGACCAATGCCATCATTTCCACGGGGTTGGGTGTGGTCATCGTGTTGTTTTTGGCGGCGGCGGTGCGATACCTGTGGCAGCAACCGCCCGAAGGTGTGGCGGGGTGGACGCAACCGTTCTATGATCCAAAAACATTTTCCGTTGGCGCCGTTTCCAGCGGTGCGGCGCTGGCGGTGTTGACGTACATCGGGTTTGACGGGGTTTCGACGTTGTCCGAGGAGGCGCATAATCCGCGCCGAAATATTTTGCTGGCGACGGTGCTGGTGTGCGTGATCACCGGCGTGTTATCGGCCATCCAGGTCTATGCCGCACAACTGGTCTGGCCCGGAACACAGTTCCCGGACCAGGATGGGGCTTTCTGTTACGTGGCGGGCAAGGCTGGCGGGCCGTGGTTGTTTAACACGGTCACCGCCGCGTTGCTGGTGGCGAGCATCGGGTCTGGCGCCGGGGCGCATCTGGGCGCGGGACGGCTGCTCTACAGCATGGGCCGCGACAACGCCATTCCCCGGAAGTTTTTTGCCACCATCAATCCGCGCACGCAGATTCCGGCGAACAATATTTTATTGATCGGGGCCATCATGCTGGTGGGCGTCTTTTCCATGAACTTCGCTTTGGGATGCGAGCTGTTGAATTTTGGCGCGCTCATCGCCTTCATGGGGGTGAACCTGTCGGCGTTGCTACATTATTTTGTGCGTGGTGAGCGGAAACGGTTTTGGGATTTGGTGTCGCCAGCACTGGGCATGGCAATCTGCGCCTATCTATGGTGGAATCTGGGGCGGACGGCGCACGTTGCGGGCACGATCTGGCTGGCGACGGGAATCTTGTATGGGGCGTGGCGGACGGGTGGGTTCCGGCGGCGGATGGAGTTTGTGAAGCTGGAGGGGGATGAAGGGAAATAGGAGCCTCAGATTTGAGATAAGAAGTTTTATGTAAATGACGTGCCCCTCTCGGCACGGACCGGGAACATCGCTGACACTTTAGACCGGAAGCATAGCTGACACAATGTGCGGCTGTATGCCGCCAACTCGCCGACTTTCTTGGGAACAAAAACTTTGTTTGGTCCAGGCCTTG
>DATHQS010000176.1:0-6325 GCA_035482455.1 Candidatus Acidiferrales bacterium
GGCAGATCGGCGACAGCATCCCGACACGCTTCTGACGGACATCCGTATAGCGGCCGGCTTCACCGGTCAGCGGACAGACGACCTCATGGCCGGCGGCAGCAAGGGTTTTGACAAACCAATGGCCGGTGAACGAACTGGCGCCGGTGAAGAGGATTTTCACTTCAGATGGATCTCGGGGTTGAAATCCGGCTGGTTCTTGTCCTTGTCGGAAATGACCACCGGCTCCAGCGGCCACTGGATGCCGAATTTCGGATCGTTGTAACGGATGCCGCGCTCGCGGTCCGGCGCGTAGTATTCCGTGACCAGGTAAAACGCCTCGGTGTCCGGCTCCAACGTGACGAAACCGTGGGCAAAGCCCTTCGGCACATAAAGCATGGTGCGGTTTTCCGCCGTCAATTCGATGGAGAAATGTTTCAGGAAGGTGGGCGATTCCGGACGCAGGTCGATGATCGCATCAAACAGCGCGCCACGCAGGCAGCGGACGATCTTGTCCTCGGCCTTCGGCGCGAGCTGGTAGTGCATGCCGCGCAGCGTCCCCTTGTATTTGCTGGCGGACGTGTTGACCTGGACGATCTGGTGGTTGAGGCCGTGCTGCTGGTATTCGCGTTCGCAAAAGAAACGCGCAAACCAGCCGCGATCATCACCGCGTTTTTCCAGTTCGATGACGAAAGCGCCCTTGAGCGGTGTCTCGGTGAACTTCATAAATTACTTTTTGGTCACGATCTTTTTCTTGATCGCCCGCAAACGCACAAACTGGTCGCCCTCAAAATCTTTGAGGCTGAACTTGTGCTCGCGATATTTCGCCAGCAGCTCTTCGAGGCCGCTCTGCAGGTTGTATTTGAGCCGGAAATCCGGGAACAGCGAAGTGAGCTTGTCGAATTTGACGCGGTAATTGCGCGGGTCGGGGCCGGTCTCGCCGGTGTAGACGATCTTCGCGCTGGGCACGAGCTTCGCCACAGCATCACCCACATCACGCACCTGGTAATTCTGTTCGTTGGCGCCGATGTTAACGGCCAGATTGTGGATCTTTTCGCGGGGCGCCTCGGCGAACACCACGAAGGCACGGGCGATGTCGTGGCAATGCACCAGCGGCCGCCACGGCGTGCCGTCGCTCATGATGCGGATGTCGCCGCGTGCGATGGCGCAGGCGAGCAGGTTGTTCGCGACGAGGTCGATGCGCAAATTGGGCGAATAGCCGTAGGCGGTGGCGTTGCGGAGAAACGCGGGCGAGAAATCCTTGTCTGCCAGCGGGCCAACCTGCTTTTCGGTCTCCACCTTGGAAACGGCGTAGGCGGAAACGGGGTTAAAATTGGCGGTCTCATCCAAGTCCAGCTTCTCACCCATGCCATAGACCGAGCAGCTGCCGGAAAACAGATAGCGTGGCACACCGGCTTTTTTGGCGCGGCGCGCGAGCTCGATGGAGCCGTCGCGGTTGGTGTCGTAGGTGAGCTTTTCGTCGAGGTCGCCCATCGGGTCATTGGAGATGGCGGCGAGGTGGCAGACGCAGTCAAAACCGGCCAGATCCTTCTCGGTGAGGGAACGGAAATCGGCGTTGATCTCGTGGTCGGCGGCGGGCAGCGGTTCCCAGTTGCAACCTTCAAAATAGCCGATGTCCACGCCGGTGACATGGTGACCGGCTTCTTTCAAAAGTTTGACCAGATGCGGCCCGATGTAGCCGCGGTGTCCAGTGACAAGGATTTTCATCCGGATATATTTGCCGGACTACGGCAATCGGGTCAAAACCTTTTCCAAAATCTTTGCGCCGATGGCGAGCGAAGCGGTGGCGGCGGGCGACGGCGCGTTGACAACGTGCAGGATGCCAGGCGCTTCTTCGAAATGAAAATCTTCGATGAGTTTCCCTTCCGGCAACATAGCCTGCGCACGGACACCGGCGCTACCGGGTTCGAGGTCGTCTTCGCGGATATCGGGAACGAGCTTTTGGAGCGAGCGGCAGAATTCCGCCTTGGAAAGGGAACGCCATATCTCATAGCCGCAGATGCTGGGATACTTGGCGAGAAATCTCCACAAGCCGGGATACGTCAACGAGCCCGCGAGGTCGCGCAAGTTGATGTCGGACCACTTGTAGCCTTCGCGTGACAGGGCAAGGACGGCGTTGGGACCGGCCTCAATGCCACCGTGGATGAGGCGCGTGAAGTGAACGCCCAAGAACGGAAATTTCGGGTCGGGCACGGGATAAATCAGATGGCGAACGAGCGATTGCCGCTCCTTTTTGATGACGTAATATTCGCCGCGGAATGGGATGATCTTGGCCACGGGTTTCTGTCCCGACGCCTTCACCAGCCGGTCGGCATGCAGGCCGCCGCAGGCGATGACAAACTTCGCCGAAAATTCACCAGCGGATGCTTCAATCGTCCAGCCGTCCGGGCCGGAAACCATTTTATTTACGCGGGTGCCAAGCCGGATTTCGCCACCGGCTTGACGGATGAGTTCGCCGAGTTTTTCGCAGACGTCCGGATAATCCACGATGCCTTCCTGCGGCACATGGATGGCCGCGAGACCGGCGGCGTGTGGCTCGATCTCTTTGATCTGGGCGGGGTTTAGTTTGCGCAGGCCCTGAAGACCGTTTGCATTGCCGCGCGTCCATAAATTTTCCAGCCGCTCCAATTCGCTTTGCTCGGTGGCGACGACGATCTTGCCGCATTGCTCATGCGCGATGCCGTACGTGCGACAGAAGTCGACCATCTGCTGGATGCCCTGCACGGCGCACTGTGCCTTGGCGGAACCGGGTTTGTAATACAGCCCGGAGTGGAGCACGCCGCTGTTGTTGCCGGTCTGGTGCGCGGCGAGCTTGGATTCCTTTTCGAGAAGTAGGACCTTCAATTGCGGCCGCGCCTCAAGGAGCCGGTAAGCGGTGGCGAGACCGACGATGCCGCCACCCACGATCACAACCTGATGCTTCATGTCACTTGAGCCAGGGCGGGTTGCCGGATTCGGCGAGCTTGGTGAGCTGCTCGCGGTCGCGCTGGGTGTCCATGCAGGCCCAAAAACCGCGATGCTGGTGGATGTTCAATTCGCCGTCGCGCGCCAGCTGGACGAGCGGCTCGCGCTCAAGGACGCAACCCTCGTCCTCGGACAGGTATTTAAGAAAATCGCGCTGGAAGAAAAAATAACCGCCGTTGATCCAGTGATTCTCAAGGTCCGGTTTCTCGGCAAATTCTACGACGCGGTTGCCCTCGATCTTGATCTCGCCGAAACGCGACGGCGGGTTCACGCCGAGGACGGTGCCGGTCTTTTTTCCGGACAAGTGATTCCGAAGTTCGGCCGCAAGGTCGGCATCGGTCAGACCGTCACCGTACGTGACCGCGAAGTGTTTCGCATTGCCGAGATATTTGCGGGCGGCTTGGGCCACGCGGCTGCCGGTCATGTTCTTTTCGCCGGTGAAGGCCAGTGTGACCTCCCAGTCGAGATCCACGCGGGATTCGTGGACGGTAACCTTGTTGGATTTGAGGGCGATGGTGCAGTCGTTGTTATGCAGGTGGAAATTACTGAAGTAATCCTTTACCACATCCGCCTTGAAGCCGAGGCAGAGCACGAAGCGGCGGAAGCCGTGTTTGGCATAGATCTGCATGACGTGCCAGAGGATGGGGTGTTCGCCGATGGGCACCATCGGTTTGGGGCGGAATTCCGTCTCCTCCTTGAGCCGCGTGCCGAGGCCGCCGCACAGGATGAACACCGGGACATCTTTGGTTTTAAGCCGCTGATTCATAAATTGGTTGTTGTCTGATGCCGGCGCCGGGTTCATTCACCGGCGGCAGGCATCCGCATATCATCCAAGAAACGGGGGCGATTGAAAAACCAAAAAATCGGATTTACCGGCACTTATTTGGCCTTGATGTAATCGAACGATTGCCGGCCCCGGATAAAGGCCCAGACCATGGCAACGGCGAAACACGCAAACATCAGCGAGACCGCAAAGGGGATCAACACCACGCGCCAGTCCCGGGTCAACATCGCCCAACACGCGTAATAAACCGACAGCAGCAACATGCCCACCGCAGCATACAGCGTGACCGGCGGGATAAACAGGCCGATGAGCAGTACCAGTTTCAAACCGTTGACACCAATGATCAACCAGGCCCGTTTCAAAAACCGTAAAGAGAGCCAGTATTTGCGAAAAAACGCGCCCGAACCTTCGCCCTGCTGGATGTGCTTGCGCAAGGCTGACTTGAAAGCCGCATTGGGCGGGTGCTGGTGAGCGTGAATGACAACGACATCAGACAAGGCGATTTTCCCGATGGCCCAGATCAATTCGATCATGTCCGCATCTTCGCCGGAGGAGAAGAATCGTTGTTCATCAAAGCCACCGACCTTCTCCAAGGCATCGCGGCGAATGAGATCAAACTTGCCCATCAACGCATGGGCCGGTTTGGCGTGACGAAACTGCGAAGAAGTCACGCGATCCCAAAAACTCATCGCCTCCCAGTCGCCCTGCGGGATGTCGTTCAGCGGTTCCACCGCCTGCGCCCCTTCGCGCTCCAACCAGTCCACTAAACGAACCATGGCGTCATCATCCACCGGGTAGCAGTCCGAATGCATGTTGAAGATATGGGGAGAACGGGCGGCCTTCCAGCCGAGGTTGTAAGCCTGCGCGAGGCCGCGACCGGGATGAAAAATTTCAATGAAATCCCATTTGGCAGACAACGGATGGTTGCGGATGACTTCGAGGGAATCATCATCGGGTTGATCGCAGACAAAAATGATTTCGCAACGCGCGGGAATCTTCTGGCGAAGCAACGCATCCAACGAGCGGGCAACCGTGGCCCGGCATTTGCGCACGGGCATGACGACGCTGGCCCAAGGGGCACTGACAGTGGCGTGCTTCTCCGTTTTTTGTTCCATGCCAGAGGATGCGGTCAGGCTTTGACCGGGGTTGGCGTCGAACCGATCTGGCGCAGCAACCGGGCGGGCGCGCCGGCGATGACCGAGCCGGCATCGAAGGATTTAGTGACGACCGAGTTCGCGCCGACGACGCAATTCGCGCCAAGCTTCACGCTGGGCATAATGACGACGTTGCAGCCGATGAAGCATCTGTCACCAATGCTGATGGACTGACCAGGAGTCAGGCCGCTGGTGGTCGGCGCAACGCCCGGGCCAGTAACGTGCGAATGGTCCATGACGGTAACGCGGTAAGAAAGAAGACAGTCAGAGCCAATATCGATGAGTTCGTTTGAGGTGATGACGAAATCGTTGCCGACGGCGGTGCCGGAACCGATGCGGATCTTCGCCTGGCGGTTATGTAGCGGTAGGTAAAACCAGCCACGCTTGCCGAGGCTGACGCGGTCACCGACATGCATATTGCAGACATTGCCGAGGGGCCATTCGATGCCACCGCCGACATGCACGCCGAAGCCGGTCTGCAGACCAGCACAACGCGGCAACAGCAGCCGGAAAAAGCTCAGGGTGCCGTTCCAAGCGCCGTGTACACGGCGGATCAGGTTCACTAGCATAATTATTTCTTGTGTGCGGTAAAAAATGGTTTCGTATCCACCAAACCATTTTCGATAGCGTTCCAGATGGCAATGGCACGAGCGTTCCAATCCCATTCCAAGCCGGCGGCCAGAGCGTCCTTGCTGGTCGCGGCGTACAGCTTATCGTCCGAGAGCAGTTTGAGGATTTGGTCGGCCAGACCCGACATATCACCTTGGGATGCTTTGAGCCAGCCTCGCGGATAATACGTGCGCAAGGCGGGCAAATCAAACGAGACCCCAGGCAGTCCACAGCACAAGGCCTCCGCCGCCGCCATGCCGCCGCTGTCATAGACGGCGGGATGCACAACCACACGGCTGGCTTTGACAATCTTATATTTCTCGACGCCGTCGCGGAAACCAAAAAACTCAACATTTTTTGTTAGGCCGAGCTTTTCCACCTTCGCACGACACTGCACCTCGAGTGGGCCGGAGCCAATCACGGCGAGGCGAGCATCGGGCTTTTTAGCCACGACCATTTTCCAAATTTCCATCAGTTCGAGCGGGCCTTTCTGCGGATGCAGGCGACCAATGAAAATGACATCGTACTCCTTTTTCGGCGGCTCTGGCACGCTTTGCGGTATGGACAGGTCAACTCCACCCTTCACAGCGTAGACCGAATCGGGTGAGCGGCCTTCACTGATCATGAACTCGCGGTCTTCCTCGCCAGTGACGAGCAGCATCTTTGCCTCGCGTAACACCTTATGGAGGATGACTTTTTGGAACGGACGGTACGCGGTGAAGATCACGCCGGGGCCGCGTTTACCGGAGAACCATTTGGGTGCGAGCAAAAACGACTCCATCACGAGCGGCACGTGCGGGTAGCGGCGCTGCAAGCG
>DATHQS010000177.1:0-10135 GCA_035482455.1 Candidatus Acidiferrales bacterium
GCGAACAGCGCCAGCTCACGCTGACCAGCTTGGTATCGGCCGGGGTGGTGGCGGTGACGAATTGAAAATTGGCGAGGGGGTTCCGCTGAAAATTGCTGAAGCAGAGATAATCGCAATGGGTCAGCATCACGGTGCTCAACTGGTTAAAAGTACGTGTCAATTTGTTGGTGCCGTCCCAGGCGTAGGAGATCATGTCACCGGTCAGCACGTTGCTCACGGTGATCGACGAGCTGCTGAAGGAGGTCACGGAGGCCGTGTTCCGGAGATCGGCGCTCATCACGTCGAGGGTCTGGCGGCTGGCGCGGTTCAGGTCGCAGTAATTGCCGATGGCCACCATGGTCGTGGTCAGCGTCGTCCCGGTGGTGAGGATGCTGCCCACGATGGCCGCGCCGCAGGCGAGCGCGACGAGCATCTCGATGAGCGTCGTGCCGCGGCGCGAGGATGTGCGTTTACCGGAAGCGGAAGATGGTGGATGATTAAACATGCGCGGTTCAGTGGGAGTAGACGTAATTCTGTTCCCCGTATTGGGCGACGTAACTGGTCATGGTGCGTTGGTGGACATTCGCTGCGCCATTGGTCCAGGTCACGGTGACCGTGACCTTTGCCAGGTTGGGGGCATAGCTGGCCGCCGGCGAGATGGCGGGGTTGGTGGTGATCGTCAGGGTGCCGCTATACAAGGTGCCGTTGTTGGTCGTGGTATTCAGGCCCAGCGGATAAAATGATTCCGTGAAGGTGGTGGGCACGATGTTGGTGTTGAACAGCTGGCCGCTGCCCCACGCGCACAGGCGGATGCCTTCCAGCCGGGAGACCATGATCTGGGTGGCCCGCAGATTTTCCCGCGCGGTCGTCATCAGGTTGAACGTGCTGGAAACCCCGGAAAAAACCGCCACGAAGATGATCGCCATCACTGTCACCGAAATCAACAGCTCCAGGATCGAGAACCCGGTCGTCCCGGTTCCGCCCTCATGATTCGATGGATCACTCAATTTCATCGCTACTTACGTTATCGGCTGTTTTTGCATTTGGGTTAAGCGAACCTTGGGGCAGGCCATGCCCCCGGCCATTTTCTGAAATGCCGCCATCGTCTTGACGGGCAATTCCCCGGCGGCAACCAGCCGTGCCACGACCTTTTGGTAAAGTTCCAGATGCCGGGCCGGAAAGTTGGCGGCAAAAAATTGGACGGAGGTCCCTTTTCTCGCGGCCTCGACAAAGCGGAAGAAAATCAAAATGGGAATGGCCTGGCTGAACGGCGCGGAGTGCTCGCCTGCCAGACTTTCCTCCAGCCGGCGGCATTCGCGCTGGCAGGTCATGATGATGGAGCGGACAGGTGTCGCCTCGATCAAATCGGTCAAGGAATCAAGCAAGCCCGGTCTCATGTCAGTTGTGATGTTCGGTTTCAATTACAGGGCATTCATACCAGCTATCACGCCAAGCCGCCCGGTTCACGTGGCGGGAGATTACCCTTATTCTGGTATCCATTCCGGTCTCCCCCTTAAACAGTGGTAAACGGAGGCGTCAGACTGAAGATGGCGACACCGGAGGGCATCTTTGTCACGTTTTGTAGACAGTTTATGCGGTGATTGATGCGGGCTTTTTATGGGTTCACGCAAGGCGATTTCAAAAGTGTCCACGATTTTTACATGGCCGTCCCATTTCCACCCATGTCGTCAAAAGTCATTTGCTTATGCCAATAATATGATTCGACAGATCGTTATGCGTTAAGAGTTGGAATTGGGCTGGTTAGGCGTTTTTTAGTTTTGGCATCAAATTTTTTGATGGGCTTTTTTTCGCAATTGTCGCATTGGCAGGGCTAAAGCTTGCGTGTTGTTGTATTGGCAGTGAAACGGGTAAGGGTGAATTCCTATGGTCATGCTTTCTAATCAAATTGCAACAGAAGGGGCGGCGAAGCCTTCGCGGATTCTATGTCTGGAAGACAATCTGAATGACCGCGAATTGCTGGAATTGACGCTGCTGGGAGAAGGCATGGTGTGCGAGTTTGCCTACGCCCAGACACAACAGGAATTCGAAAGCGCCTTGGGGCAGGCCGCCTTTGACCTCATCATCTCCGATTTTACCCTGCCGGCATACAGCGGGATGAGCGCGCTGGCCACGGCGCGCAAGCTGCAGGCGGAAACGCCGTTCATCTTCGTCTCCGGAACCATCGGGGAGGACCGGGCGATTGAAAGCCTCAAAAACGGGGCGACGGACTACGTGCTAAAGGACCGGCGCGACCGTTTGGTTTCGGCCGTGCAGCGGGCCTTGCGCGAAGGCCGGGAGCGGGCCGAGCGCAAAAAGCTGGAAGAACAATTGCGCCAGGCGCAAAAGATGGAGGCCATCGGGCAACTGGCCGGCGGCGTTGCGCACGACTTCAATAATTTACTGGCGGTCATCCAGGGCAACGCCGAACTGGCGCTGTTGGGCACCGGTCTGGACGGCCGGACCCGTGAATTCCTGACCCAGATCACGGGCGCCTCCGCGCGCGCCGCGAACCTCACCCGCCAGCTGCTCGCCTTTGGCCGCAAACACGCGATGCGGCCGGAAACGCTGAACCTGAACAGCCTGATCGGCAACCTCACCAAGATGCTTACCCGGATCATCGGCGAGGATGTCCGCCTGGAATGCCAGTACAACGGCCAGCCATTCGTCCAGGCCGATGCCGGCATGATGGAGCAGGTGATCCTCAACCTCGTCGTCAACGCCCGCGACGCCATGCCGCAGGGCGGGCAGCTGGTCATCGCCACCAAACTGATTGACATCGGCGAAACGGCCGTGCCCTCACATCCGGAGGCCCGTGCCGGTGAGTTCATCTGTTTGAGCGTGAGCGATACCGGCACGGGCATCACGCCGGAAAACCTGACGCACATTTTTGAGCCCTTTTTCACCACGAAGGAAGTCGGGAAAGGCACCGGGCTCGGCCTCGCCACGGTTTATGGCATCGTCAAGCAGCATGAAGGATGGGTTGAGGTGGAGAGCCGCGTGGGTACAGGAACAACCTTTGAAATCTTCCTGCCCGCGACCCGGTCGCCGGCCGTTGCGCCGCCAACCGCGCCGCCTGAAACGAAACGGCGCGGGGGCACCGAAAGGATTTTTTTGGTAGAGGACGACGAGGCCGTCCGGTTGATGACCCGGCGGACGCTGGAAAGCCTCGGCTATCAGATCGTGGAAGCGGCCTCGGGCCGGAAGGCGCTCACGCTATGGCAGGCCCATGCCATGGAAATCGACCTGCTGCTCACCGACATCGTCATGCCGGATGGCATCGACGGGCGCCGGCTGGCCGAACTTTTGCGTGAGGAAAAACCGTCGCTGAAGGTGATTTTTGTGAGCGGCTACAGCCTGGGCGCGATCGGCAAAGACGCGGAATTTCTCAAGCGGCGCAACAATTATTTCCTGCAAAAGCCCTATCCGGCGCACGTGCTCATTGAAGCCATCCGCCATTGCCTCGATCAGGTACCGGCGGCATAAAAAAGGATCGGCGGACTGGCTTCACACCCGGAATTTTGCCAGCCCGCCGACTTGCCGTTCACAAGAACGGAAGACGTTCAATCAATCGCCCGGTCAGTTGCCCGGGGGCGGACCCTGCGGGCCGTCATTGTTCGCGCCGCCACCTTGTCCACCACCGCCGCCGCCGGGAGGACGGCCGGGCGGTTTGCCCATGTATTCATCGCGGGTCAGTTTGCCGTCGCCATTCTTGTCGAGCGTCTTGAGGGCGGCGCTGGCGTTGGCAATCTCATCGGCGTCAATCACGCCGTCATGGTTGGCATCGAGCGCCGCGATGATGGCGGGCACCGGACGGTGGCTGCCGGGCCCACCGGGTCCACCACCTTGTCCGCCCGGTCCGCCCGGTCCGCCTTGGGGCGGCCCGCCGGCGTCTTGGGCGTAGGCGGTGAGTGAGAGCGCGCCGAGGACGGCGGCCAGTGTGAGTGCAGTTTTCATTTTCATAACTTTTACCTTTCGTGTTGTTTATTTGTTGGGGTGTAAAGCGTTGGTTCGCAGATCAAGCGGCGACCGGGTCAGTGGAACAAGCTTCCTGTTTCGTGCGCGCACCAAAGGCTTTTGCCAGCGCGGCCTTGAGCTGGGGCAACGCAAACGGCTTGTCGAGCAGGCCGCTGAAACCGGCGTGCTGCGCGGCGGCTTCGGTGAAGTATCCGCTGCCGGTGGCCAGGATGATTTTCTGGCCGGGCGAGACCAGGCGCAACAGGCGGCACAATTCCACGCCGTCCATGCCGGGCATCTCGAAATCGGTGATGACGAGCTCATACCCGTCGGGCGACTCCGCGAAGGCGGCGAGGGCCTTCGACGGGGTGGTGTAGCATTCGATGGTCGCGCCGGTGAGGTTTTCGAGGACGGCGGACAGCATGAGGAGGATGTTTTCGTTGTCGTCCACGAGCATCCAGCGGGTTTCGGTATTGGCCAGGGAAGGGTTCATGATTGCCTCCGGTGATGGTGATTCGTTGTGGAAACCACGCGCACAGGGAAAGCGACCAGCGGCTGGCTGGCGTTCCGTACGGGTTTGGCTTCACTTTTCATGTCGCCACCTTAGCACGGGCAACCTTAAGGGCGGGTGAAGCTGCGAAATTGTTTGAAATATTTTCGCGGAATTGCGGATGATTTGTGGAAACGGCTAATGACGAATGGGCTGGGCGAGGGTCGGAATCGACCGGAATTACTCGCTGTTGCGCTACTAATATGCCCGTTTTCATTGGCAAATCAACATAAACCATCTTAACCCAGCTATACCCATTTTAACTCTTTCGGTGTCCGTTTTTGTGTCCGCTGTTGACACGCTGGTCAGCCTCAATTAAAACCCGTTCATGCTTGCCGTAACTTGCTCCCAATGTGGTAGGACATATGATTCGTTCGTCGTTAAGGTGTGCGAGTGTGGTTGCCGACTTCCAGAAGAAACAGTCAGCGATGTCGTAGCGGCATGGTTTAGCGGGAATCATTTAATGTATGATGCGGTGCATGACACGCCGGAGGTTGCGTGGATAGCTATTTTGGAGGTTTTGAAGCGCGGTGTACCTGACGAACACCTTTCAATTTTAGCAGCAGGGCCGCTTGAGGATTTGCTCGTCTGTCATGGAGTGCAGTTTATTGAACGAGTCGAGCAGGAGGCTAAGTGTAGCCCTAGTTTCAATCACTTGCTCGGAGGGGTCTGGCAGAGTCGAATGCCTGAGGATATTTGGTCGCGTGTTCAGAAAGCGCGGGGATTGGAATGGTAGGATTTGCGCGCCAGCGCTCCTGAAGAAGCGGAGCACAAATCAGAGCATCAGCTCCCGTCCTAAAAGTTTCCCCAAAACATTTTTACAGAATTTTAAACTTTTCGCAGCTCGCGTTGTTTCACTTTGCACGGGGGAGATTGCATCACCTTTTTTATTGACTGCGGCATCTCCGGATTAGAAGATGCCATACACCACAAAAAAGGACAATTTATGGGAAACCTGATGTTAATCGACGGTCGACGCCACCGAAGCCTTCCCTTCTCCATAATCTTGGTGTTCTTTATGTTCCTACCTTGGGCAACCCGCTCGCAACAAGCGACAAGAGAGGACACAATGTTGAACAAGGTGAGGAAGGTGACAATCCTTAATTACATTTACGTTGAAGGACAGACTAACGCGGTGGGTGAGCCCTTGAAGTTTACAAAGGAGTTTGATCGCAGAGGGAATTTAATCAAGCAAGTAGGTTATCGAGGTCAGACTGATACTCCTACGCTAGAATGGAACTATGAGTATGACGCAAAAGACAACCAAACTTCTGCAATTACTATCGACGCCACTGGTCTAACCAAAGGATCGAGAGGAACAGCCTCGTATAGGTATGATTCCAAAGGACGTACAGTCGAGGGCAGGAGTATGGACGGGAATGGGAAGATCGTTGAAAGAAAAACATTTCGCTGGAATGCTAATGGAAAGGTTGGCGAGACTTTAGTTTACGATGCATCGGATCAACTTACTGAAAAGCAGGAATCTAAATATGACCCAGCAGGTAACAGCACCGGTTATGACGAATTTGATCCCGGCGGTCACGTAAAAAAAAGTGTGAGATATACGTTGAACGCAAAAGGGAATGCTACTAAATCCGTGATACGTGGCGAAGACGGCAAGATTGTCAGCACAACAGATTTTAGTTACGATGCGGAAGGAACCCACCTTCTTGACCAGGTAGAGTGCGATGCCAACGGACAAGTCGTTACCCACACTACCTATAAACGTAATGCAAAGGGCCTCGTCATAGAGGAGTGGCAGCGCAACGGCAAAGGGGAGACAAGTCAGCGGACAGAATACATGTATGAGTTGTATAATTAACCTCTTAAACGATCCAGCACTGGGTGCCTCGGCCAGAATGACGACCAGCGCATCTAAACGGAGGCCGAGAATTGGTGTCCGTTTTGGATCCCCTCCTAAATTCTTGCTGTTTCGGTAGTCCGGAAAGGAGGCGAGGGTCGGAATCGAACATAAAAGTTTGTTCATTTCACACCGTCACAACTCCCAGCAGCATAAGCCTCTGCGCTCGTTCCTCAATGTTTACAACGGTCTCACAGGGGTATCTTGGCTTCAAGAACTATTTCGAAGAAGTGAGCTACAATTTTCAATCCAGCCCTAAACTATTACAGAACTATTGTTTTACTGGAGCTTTTACTGGAGGTTGGATTTTTCGCGCCTTCAAAAATTATCGGAGCACCAGCAATGGATCAGTGGGTCACGGCACTTTACTGCCACGGCGGCGACGTGATCCAAGGCGGGCAGAAGCGAATGTAACGAGAACGGTGCGGCGCTGAAAAAATTACCGCCAAACAAAACTTCAATGCTATTCAAAGGTTCACCTATTCCTTTGCCGCGCGCTTTCAACAGCGCTTCCTTGCGCACCCAGCAGTTGAAAAAGGCCGTCGTTTTGGCGGCGGCAGGAAGCGACCGCCATTGCGTGCGCTCAGTTTCTGAAAAAAAGTGCGCCACCATGTCTTCTACCTCACGGAGTGGCCGGATCCGTTCGATGTCGATGCCAACTTCGTGTACTGGTGAGAAGGCATATACGGCCACGGAATCTGAATGAGCGACATTAAAGTGCAAAAAGTTCTCCGCTGTCGGCAAAGCAAGGCGCGGTTTTCCGTGGGCACCGTATGAAAAAGCCAGGTCAACCGGCTTCACCTTTAGCAACCAGCCCAGGATTTTCCGAAGCATTCCGCGGCCGGCGATGAAGCGGCTTTTGTCCTTTCCAAAATGGAAGCGCCTGGCACGCTGGTTCTCATCTTCCGACAGGGTTTTCGAGAACTGCTCAAGCCGCTCCTGCGGCTGGTTCAAAGGCGCGTAGAAGACATGAACTTCACCGTTCGCCGGTTTCAGGTTTTCCGGTGGCGGTTGGAATGGAATATCCGATGTCATGCGTTCTGGGGCGTGGTCGAAAATGCGCCGTTACTTTCATTGTTGAAAACCGGTTCCAATGGACGGGCGGGGACACGCTTTTCCTGAACCAGCTTGCCGTAATCAAGTTTGATGACCCGGTCGGCCACGGAGAAATACCGGTCGTCGTGTGTGATAACGACGACGGCTTTGCCGCGCGCTTTTAGATCAGGCAAAAGCTGGCGATAGAATATTTCCTTGAACTGGGGATCCTGGTCCGACGCCCATTCATCGAACAGATAAAACGGGCGGTCTTCCAAATAAGCCGTCAACAATGCGAGGCGTTTACGTTGCCCTTGTGAAAGGTCTACCGTAGAAAGCCGTCCATTCCGGACCTTGACCTTGTGCTCGAGGTGGAGTTCGGCAAGATAATGCAACGCACGGCTGTCAAGATTCACCGCTTTCAAGCCCAGCAGGGTTCCAAAGATGTAAAAATCCGCAAAGACTGCAGAAAACAGCTGCCGATAGTCATCCCGGCCACAATTCGTGACTTTTTTGCCATCAAGCTGAATTTCGCCGGATTCAGGCGGGTAAAGTCCGGTAATGATTTTGGCGAGCGTGGATTTGCCGCTGCCATTGCCACCAACAATAAAAGTAAGTTCGCCCGGCCGGAAGGTCAGGTTCACCGGGCCAAGGATGAAATGGCTGTCATCCTTTTCGTTATGATACGAATGCGTGACATCAACCAGGTCGAGTTGCTCGAACAGGCATTCGCCTTCAGGTTCGGTTGGTGGAAATTCTTCAGTGTTATGGCTGGCAAGCGAGAACCCAAGCCGCTCAATCTTTTCCAGCGCCACGTTCGCACGGCCGAACGCGGATAGCACGCCAAGCACCCCGGTAAGCGGGCCAATCAGCCAGAGTGCTATGACAACATAACCTGTAAGCGCGCGCGGGTTGACGCCTTGCAACACCGGCAGCATAAACAGGATCAGGCCCAGCAACGTGAAAAACAGCAACTGGCTCCAACCCTGGGCAAGGATGAAGCGTGTCTCCGCCGCGACATTGTGACGCGAAAAGTTTTCCGTGGCGGTTTGGATGCAGTCGGAATGAAATTGCCGCCGGCGGCTGCGGTGCAGTTTAAGCTCCTTGACGCCTTCGGTCAGCGCCCGAAAGTGGGCGAAGAGCCTGTCCGCCTCCTCGCGCGCCAGGTGCAGGCGCGTGAATCCGCTGACGATCATCAACCGGTATCCGATTGCGCCCAGGAAAATGAACAAGGACATTCCCAGCGCAACTTTCCAAGAGTGCCAGCATAGATAAGCCGCACCGCCACAGAGTGTGGCGATGTTGACGGCGAAATTTGGGATCATCAGCAGTGATTCCGCCACGGTCATAACATCCTCCGTCAGAGCAACCATCACCCGGGGGGCGCCGAGTTCCTCCAGATGGCGCAACGGCACACCAAGGATCTTCTTCACAAGGTCGCGCCGAAGGTTTGCAATCGCTCCCTGCGAATATTTGGCAAGCACAACCTGCGAAGCCAGGTTGGTTGTGATTTTGCCGAGACCCAAGGCGATAAAACTCCAGGCCATGATGGCGGCCGGCATCTCCGGGCGGTTCAGGATGGCATTAACCAGTGCAATCAGGCCGGCATTGCACATGCCGCTTAATAGCGCCGCCAATCCGGCGAACAAAGTCAATCCGCGCGCATTGCGAAATAAGAATCTTAACAGGTTCATCGTTGTCCTTCCTTTGATATGCCGGTTTGCATCTCGGCCAGATGCCGTTGCACGATTCCGGCAAGCGTTTGCACATGCGGTTCATCCAGGGCGCTTTCGTGTGCGCCGGGAATCATCTTTACAGTAATTCCACCGCCTGCAAATTCGCGCCAGCCAAGCTCGTCATCGAAAGAGCACACCAGCGGATGGCCACGCGTGCGGAACAGCGTGACCTTGCCTGTGTAGGGCTTTGTTTGGTGCGCGATAAGGGCGCGGACATGCTCCTCCCATAACCGGCGCCTGTCTTCCGGCTGTGCGGCCAGGTCAACGATTTCTTCCACGTCGACGTTTGCAGGTTTGAAGAAGCGTCCGAGCCGTTTCTTAAGCACCTTGGCCTTCCATATGAAAGCCTCCCGCCGCTGCTTGGAACTTAACTTACGTACATATCCGGCCCAATAACCAAGGTTTTTAAGGAATTTGAATGTGGACCCTGGCGTGTAACGAAAACGCGCATAGCTGCAATTGGGGGGTGCGCAATCAATCAATGCAAGCAACGATACTTTTTCATCTTGCTGGCTGAGCTGTCGCGCCATTTCATAGGCGACGTTGCCGCCGAAGCAATACCCGCCAAGCTGATAAGGTCCATGCGGTTGAAGCGTGCGCAGATCAGCAATGTAATGTGCGGCCATCTCCTCAATCGTGGCGAACTCGGCCGAACCGTCCATGCCCCGTGATTTGAACGCAAATACCGGCTGCTCGGGGCCGAGGTGTTTCGACAGATTCGTATAACCCCAGAACATGCCGCCGCCGACACCGTGGACAAAAAACAACGGCGGCTTTGAACCTTTGGGCTGGATGGCCACCAGGCTGGATGTTGGGTTCGCTTCGGTCTGCCCACGCAAGGTGCTGGCCAGTTGGGCGACGGTGGGGGACTGGAATATGACTGCGACCGGAATTTTCCGGCCCCAGACTTTTTCAATGCGTGCGACCAGTCGCACGGCCAGCAACGAATGCCCGCCGAGGTCGAAAAAATGATCTTCGATGCCGACCCGTTGGATCTCAAGGACCTCCTCCCATATTTTA
>DATHQS010000178.1:0-5125 GCA_035482455.1 Candidatus Acidiferrales bacterium
GAATGACGAATTTCAAATGACGAATGGATGGGTGCCTGCTGCGCGGGGTGCAGGCCGGCAAGCGGTTGTGGTGCAAGCTCCGTTAGGCTTTGTTAGCCTTTGTTGGACCCTAAACTTTTTAAAAGATGCGGGCCGGTGCGAGCCCAGGCCGGGCTCGCGTTCGGCCATATTCGGCGATATTCGGTCGAATTCGGTGATATTCGCCCATTCCGGAAAAAAAATATTTTACCGCGAAGTCCGAGCCTCCTCACGTCGTCTCCTACAAGTTACCAAGGAGAATTGGGCGAACGGTCCCGGGTTGTCCACGCGCTACGAGTTGGGACAACTCGCGCTCCGGGGCCAGACGCGCAACCATCCATTCCCATCGTTTCACATCCGTTCCCAGCTTTTCTGAATTTTTTTTATTTTGCCACAGGTCGATGATTGACAGCAATGAACACGGATAAAACACAGATGGGAACGAACCGGGCTCCTCACGCCCAACAGAGACCGGTCAACTTTTCCATGAAGGCAAGCTGCGAAAACCGGGGACGCGGGGGACTCCCGGCGATGGCCTGGCGAAGGCAGGTCTTTGGCTTCCATTTAATCGACAGATTGTTATCGTTGACCCAGATGGAACATCCCTTGGCGTGCATTTTTCCGCCCCCGCGTCACCGTCGTGGCGCGCGCCACCATTTTTTGCCCGGATTGTTGCTGGCAATTTTCGTCCTCGGCTTCAGTCCCTTCACGGCCTTCGCCGCGCCGGCACATTACGAGAATCCCGATTACCTGATCGACAACTGGCAGGGCAGCGATGCGGAGGGCACCGGGTTGCAGGAAAATTCCGCCTCCTGCCTCGCGCAGACCCCGGATGGCCACATCTGGGTGGGCACGTACGGCGGCCTCGTGCGGTTCAACGGGAACGACTTTGATCCGCCGGGCACATCCACCAACGCCCCGCAACCGGGGGAAACCATCAACCGCCTGCACGTGGACCGCGCCGGGCGGTTGTGGGTGGCCACGGAAAAACGCATCGTGGTCCTGGAAAAGAACACCTGGCGCGAGGTCACCCGCTTTCCCGACGAGGATCTGGTCGTCCGTTCCATCGCCGAGGATGCGGCGGGGCAGATCTGGTGCGGCACCCTGGTGGGGAAACTGTTCACCATCAAAAATGACCGCCTGGAGGAAGTGAAGCCGCCGTCCCCGCTGTTCCCCAGCGGGGTGTTTTGCTGCACAGATAAAAAGGACGGCAGCCTGTGGGTGGCGAACCGCGGCTACATCGGCCATCTGACGGACCAAGGCTGGCAACCGGCCGGTCCGGATGTGGCCGACCGCAAACCGCTCGTGGCCGTGGCGGCCCGCGATGGCGGGTTGTGGGTTTATTTCCAGACCCGGCACGAGTTGCTGCACTATCATGCGGACGGTTCCGTGGAGACCTTCACGGCACCGGGCATCATCGAGATGCGCGAGATATTTGAGGATCACAGCGGTCTCATCTGGATCGGTTCCACCCTGAGCGGGCTGACGCGCTTCCGGCCGGGGGACACGAATTCCAGCCTCGCCATCACCATCACGAACGGCCTGGCAAACAACGTGGTGATCGCCCTGATGGAGGATGTGGAAAACAACCTGTGGGTGGGCACGGGCAGCGGCGGATTGCACCGGCTGGTGGCGCGCCGGTTTTCCAACATCGGCCTGGCGCAGGGACTGCCCAATCCGATTTGCCGCTCCATCATCGAGGAATCTCCCGGGCATTATCTGGTGGGCACCCACGGCGGCGGCATGGCCCGGGTGCAGGACGGCCGGGTGGTTTCCGTGCACCGGGCGCCGGATGAGATGTCCTCGGCCAGTTCATTCATCTGGACGGAGTTGCGCGATCATGACGGGCGCATCTGGCTGGGAACGTACAATGGCGGCGTATTGACCGAAAGCAACGGCGTGGAATACGCCTTTCCCGGCTGGCCGGCCACGCTGAGCAAAACCGTAAACGCACTTTATGAGGATTCCCAGAACCGGATCTGGGTGGGCACCTACTCCGGTTTGGGCATCATCGAGAACAACCGCATGCGGATGTTTTTGGCGGAGTCCAATGAGCCGCTGGCCAAGGTCAATGTCCGGGTCATCGCAGAAGACCGGCGCGCGGGCGCTTTTTGGTTCGGCACCTACGACCACGGGCTATTCCGCGTGCAAAACGGGCAGATCACGCATTTCGGGCCGGACGAGGGCGTGCCCGCAGGCCATGTTTCCGCGCTGACCATCGGCACCGATGGCACTGTGTGGGCGGGAATCTTTGAAAAAGGACTGGTGGGGATCCGGGACCATAAAGTGATCGGCCTCAACCGCGACAACGGCCTGCCGGCGGACACGGTCGGCTCCATCGTGGAGGATGGGCTGGGTTATGTCTGGCTGGGCTCCGACCATGGCATTTTGCGTGTGACGGCCGCCGACTTGGACCGGATCTGGGAGTCGCCATCGGCCCAGATCGCCTTCAACGTGTTCGACTTGAACGACGGGCTGGTCGCGCTGGAATGCGCGGAAGCATTTCAAAACACCGCTTTGCGCGACCAGGCGGGCCGGCTGTGGTTCGCCACCCAAAAGGGCGTGGCGACGGTGGATCCGCGCAGCGTGCGGCTCACCATGCATCCTCCGCCGGTGGTCATCGAGCGCGTGACGTACACGGATCGTGACGGAAACAAAATTGTCCGGGAAAATCCCGGCGCGTTGCCGCAAACCCTGCCCGCCGGGGCGACGGAACTGATCATCAAATATGCCGCCCTGAGCTATACGGCCCCCGACAAGATCCGGTTTGCCTGCCGGCTGGACGGCCCGCACAGCACCTGGGCGGAAACCAACCGGCTGCGGACGCAAATCTTTCACACCCTCGCGCCGGGAGAATATTTCTTTGGCGTGCGGGCCGCCAATCACGACGGCATCTGGAGCGCCCATTACATCGTGTTCCCCTTTACCGTCGAGCCGTTCATCTGGCAGACGGTCTGGTTTTGGGCGCTGGCCCTGCTCGGCCTCGCGGCCGCCGTGGGCTTCGGCGGCTGGCGGCTCGCGCGGATCCAGCTCCATCACCAGCTGGAGAAATTGAAACTGCAACGCGAGCAGGTGCGGCTGGCCGCGGTGCTGGAGGCGACCAGCGACCTCGTGGTGTTCACCGATGCCGACCGGAACATCCTGCACATCAATCCGGCGGGCAAAAAGCTGCTCGGCGTGGACGGGCCGGCGGCGCCGGCGGTCCTGAAATGGTCCGACCTGTATCTGCTGAAGGAATACCAGCGCATGGAGACCGAGGGCATTCCGGCGGCGGAAAAGGCGGGCACGTGGGAGGGCGAGACGCTCATCCGTGACCGGACCGGGCGGGAGATCCCGGTTTCCGCGGTCATCATCGTGGACAAGGATGCGGCAGGAAAGATTAACTTCATCTCCGCGATCGCCCGCGACATCTCCGAGCGAAAGAGCGCCGAGGAAAAGCATGCGCGGCTCGAGGAACAGCTCCGCCAGTCGCAAAAAATGGAGGCGGTCGGACGCCTGTCCGGCGGGGTCGCGCACGATTTCAACAACCTGCTCGCCGTCATCGCCGGCAACGTCTCGCTGATGGAACTCGATGAAACGCTGCGGCCGAACCAGCTTGAGGCGCTGGATGAGATCAAACAGGCCTCAGACCGCGCGGCGGCCCTGACCCGCCAGTTGCTGGCGTTTAGCCGCCGTCAGACCATGAAGCCCGCCAACCTGGACCTCAATACCGTGGTGGAAAACATGGGCAAGATGTTCCGGCGCATCCTGACCGAGGAGATCCGCCTGAAACTGGCCCCGGCCCCCGGGCCGGTCGTGGTGCACGCGGATGTGGGCATGATCGAACAGGTCCTGCTCAATCTCGCGGTGAACGCCCGCGATGCCATGCCCGGTGGCGGTGAGCTCGAGATGGCGATCACCACCGTGACGTCCGATGCCGCGCCAGCCGGCAACGGCCCAGGGAAATTCGCCGTGTTGACCGTGAAGGACAGCGGTTGCGGCATCGCCCCGGAAATTTTACCGCGCATTTTCGAGCCGTTCTTCACCACGAAGGATGTGGGCAAGGGCACGGGATTGGGCCTCGCAACCGTCTACGGCATCGTGCAGCAGCATAAAGGCTGGGTGGAGGTGCAGAGCCAGCCGGGCAAAGGCACCAGTTTTCATATCTATCTGCCGTTGCTCGACGGAGCGAAGACGGCAACGGCGGCGCCGAACGCCCCGCTAAAAGGGCCCGGCGGCAGCGAAACCATCCTCGTGGTGGAAGACGAAGCGGCCGTGCGCAAGCTCGTCACGCGAACCTTAACGCAACTGGGCTATCAGATCATCGAGGCGGCCAACGGCCGGGAGGCGCTTGAAATCTGGGAGAAAAACCGGTCCGTCGTCCGGCTGGTCCTGACCGACATGGTCATGCCCGAGGGCATCAGCGGCCTGGAACTCGCCCGCCGCCTGCGGCTGCAGGAACCGCAATTGAAGATCGTTTTCATGAGCGGTTACAACGCCGAAATTGTCGGCAAGACCAGCGAACTTGTGGATGGGCTTAACTTCATCCCCAAACCGTTCAACCAATTTCAACTGGCGACCATCGTACGGGCCAGCCTGAACCGGAATTGAACCGGCGCGGCAAATGTGGCGAACATGGCGGGAGTGGCCGGGCTATTTTGATGTTTTTATTACTGCGCGAAAGGCGAGCTTCGGTTGCCAGTTTCCGTCAAACAGCAGCGGATGACCGCTGCTGCGCCAGGAGTCCGTGTCGGTTACGCCCCAAAAGGTCACCAGCTTGACGGCATCACGGTGTTTGAGAAATATCTTAAAAAGATCCCCGTATTGTTGGGCCATCTTTTCCTGGACGGCAGCCACTTGTTGCCCGTCGCCGTTGGCTTGCGCATTTTCAGTGACATCAGCGCCCTGCTCTCTCTGGCCGGCTTGCGAGCCGCTGACATCCAGTTCCGTGATATGGATCGGCAGGCCTAATTTGCCCACCTCGGTGAGAAAGTCGTCCTCCAGGTCAGGCTCGGGCCAAATCAGGTTCGCGTGCGTCTGCGAGCCGATGGCCATGACCGGCACGTTCTGGGACTGGAGATATTTGATGAGCGTGATCAGGCGTTGGCGCTTGGCCGGATTTTCAACC
>DATHQS010000179.1:0-29021 GCA_035482455.1 Candidatus Acidiferrales bacterium
CGTCCCCGAACAGCTGCCGGACGATCGTCTGGCCGATCAGGCAGGTCGGCGCCAGGCTGCGGACATCGTCATCAGTGAAAGTATCGCCCTCGGACAAACTCCATTTCCGGATGGTCAGAAAATCAGGCGAGGTTCCCAGCACGCGGTCGGGATTCCAATTATGGCTGCCGTAGATGACCTGCGCCCGGCAATCCACGCTGGGCGCCACCCATTTCACCGCGCTGCATTCCGCGCGGATGGCGTCCGCATCCGCCGGCGTGAGCGTCACGCGCCCGCCGCCGCCGGAACTCACGCCGGCCACCACCGCGTCGTTCGGATCCATCTGGATGACGTTCGCCCCGAGGCTCGCGATGGTCTGTTCGATGGACGACGACGACCCGCGCCCGATCTCCATCATCGCGATGACCGCCGCGATGCCGATGATGATGCCCAGGCACGTCAACAGCGACCGCATGATGTTCCGCCGCAACGCATGCAACGCCAGCCGCAGGATCCGCCAGCCCGCCTTGAGCACATCCCCACTCGTTTCATGTTCAATTTTTGGCGGTCTGACCGTCTTGCCGGTGCCCGGCTCCGCGCGCAACATGTTTTGCGGCGAACCTTCTTCCACGATCATGCCATCCTTCATCCGGATGACGCGCTTGGTGTGCCGCGCCACGTTCTCGTCGTGCGTCACGATGATGATGGTCAGCCCTTCTTCCTCGTTGAGCTTCTGGAACATCTTCAGGACATCCTCGGTCGTGCGCGAGTCGAGGTTGCCCGTCGGCTCGTCGGCAAACAATACTGGTGGCCGGTTGATGAGGGCGCGGGCGATCGCCACGCGCTGCTGTTGCCCGCCGGAAAGCTGCGAGGGCTCGTGGTCCATCCGTTCGCCCAGCCCCACCAGCCGCAACGCCGCCTCGCCGCGCTCGCGGCATTCCTTGTCCGTAAGGTGCGCCGCCGTGTAGTTCAGCGGCATCAAAACATTTTGCAGCGCGGTCGTGCGCGGCAGCAGGTTGAAGTTCTGGAAAACGAAACCGATCTTCAGGTTCCGCACCATCGCCCGCTGCTCGGCGCTGATGGCGGAGATGTCCTGGCCATCCAGCCAGTATTGGCCGGAAGTCGGCCGGTCCAGGCAGCCCACGAGGTTCATCAACGTGCTCTTGCCCGACCCGCTCGTGCCCACCAGCGCGATCATCTCGCCCGCTTCGATCTTCAGCGAGACGCCCTGGAGCACCGGAATGTCCAGTTCGCCGCGATGATAAACCTTGTGGATGTTTTCGAGCTTGATGAGTTCCATATCAAACTTCCGTTGCGGCAAAAATCCATTCACCGTGACATGACGCACCACGTCGTTTGCAAACCAACGCCTTCAACCGTGGTAAGACGCTTGCTGACTTCCTCTCCCCGCCAAACGGGGAGAGGAGCGAGGTGAGGGGCCAATGGAATGATAAAGACATATGGATGCCACCACCCATTAGCGCCGGATGATTTGCGGCACAAACGGATTCTTCGTGGTCACCTGCGAACCGGCGGACGCCTCGCCCGTCACCACTTCCTGCCCCTCCTGCAAATTATCCGCCGTCACCGCGGTGTTCGCCCCGTCGGACACGCCCGCCTTCACCTCCACCGGCCGCACAAAGTCGCCGTCCTTCACCCAGATGGTGCCCACACGTTCTTTCGGACCTTTGCCACCTTTGGATGATTTTGCGTCCCCTGCCGGGTCCGCCGTCGCCTGGCCCCGCGCGTCCGGCGCGATTTGCGCTGGCGATGACGGCGACCAACGCAACGCCGCATTCGGCACCAGCAACACGCCGGTCTCCTTGCGCGTCACGAAATGCACATTGGCCGTCAGGTACGGCAGCAAAACATTGTCCGGATTCTCCGTGGTCACCACCACCGTGTACATGACCACATTCTGCGTCATGGTGGCATTCAACCGCACCTTGCCCACCACGCCCTCGAATTGCCGGCCCGGAAACGCGTCGCACGTGAACGTCACCGGCGCGTCGGCCGCGATCCGCCCGATGTCCGCCTCGTTCACCGCCACCCAGATCTGCATCCGCGTCAAATCTTTCGCGATGAGGAACAGGCTCGGCGCATTCAGGCTGGACACCACCGTCTGGCCGATGTTCACGCGGCGGTCGATGATCACGCCCTTGACCGGTGATTTGATGACGCAGAAATCCAGGTTGCGCTGCGCCTTTTCCAGCGCCGCCGCCGCCTCGGCGATCCCTGAACTGGCCACGGAGACATTCGCCTTCGCGACCTCGTAATTCGCCTTCGCCGTGTCAAAATCCACCTGCGCCACCAGCTTGTTTTTGAACAGATCTTGGGAGCGCTTCCACTCCGCATCCGCCTGGTCCAGCTTCGCGTTCATCTGTTCCAAGGTCGCCGTCGCGCTCAATTCGCCCGCCTTGGCCACCGAAAGGTCGGCCGCATAAACCGAATCGTCGATGTTCGCCAGCACCGCGCCTTCCTCGACCACCGACCCGTAATCAATCGTCTTGCCACTGACGTCCGTCCCGAACGATTTGATGAGCCCGGCCACCTGTGCGCCGATGTCCACGACCTCCTCTGGCTCGATGGTGCCGCTCGCGCTGATGGTCGCGGTCACGTCGCCGCGCTTCACCGTCGCCGTGCGGAAGGACATTTCCGAATGATCGCGCCCATGCCACCACCACCACGCGCCGCCGCCAACCAGAACGACGGCTAGGATTGCCAGGGTTGCCCGCTTGAATAGAAATTGCACAAGTCGTGAGACGTCAGCCGCCCCGCTTTGGTGAACTGTTTATTGCCATTTATTTGGCCGGGTTAAACGGCTGCGCGAAGCATTCGCTGCCCTTTTTGAAGGCGATCCAGACGGTATGCGTCTTCGGATCCACCGTGATGTCGCCGGTGCCCGATTCATCCGGCACATCACCGAGCGGAGTCAGTTTGCCCGCCTCCACCGCCACGCAGGAAATTTTGCCCTGCCGGCTCGCGCAATAGGCGATGTGCAGGCCGGAGTCATAAGTCATCTCATCCACCCGTCCGCCGGTGACTGCCGTCGCCGTCACTTTTCCCGTCGTGCGGTCGAACAAAACCAGCTTGCCTGCGCACGCCACCAGCAGCCCGTTGGCCTCCGGCACCACGGCGATGCCGTGTACGCCCTTGTCCGGCGCGCAGGGCCAGGCTTCCAAAACCTTGTTGCTCGCCGGGTCGATCACCGCGACGGTGTTCTTGCCCTTCACCGCCTGGTACAGGTGCTTGTATTCCGGATCAAACGCCAGGTCCTCCACGCCGCTGCCGTCCACCTTGATGGTCGTCACGATTTTTTTCGCCACCGGGTCGATCACCCAGATTTCGCCCGCCGTGTCATTGCACAGGTAAACCAGCCCCGTCATGGGGTTGAACGAAATCAGGTCCACGTTCGTCGGCACCGACACCTCGCCGGTGATCTCCAGCTTGGTGGAATCCACGATGACCAGCCGCGCCGGGTCGTTGCCCGCCACATAATAGTTGCCGCGCTTCACATCCGTCGTCGCGTCCTGCGACGTGCTCGTGGGCACCACCTTCAACAGCTTATTGGAATCGATATCAAACACGTCGAACGATTTGTTCCCTTCGTGTCCAAGGAGCAGGCGGTTCGCGTGGCTGTCCAGCCGGATGAAATCATAGCCGTCCGTGGTGCCCGGCAGCAGGATGGGTTCGCCCGCCGTCAACGGCGCGGCCTGGGTTCGCAAGGCGAGCGCCAGCAGCAGGCACCCGGCGCCGAGGCCGGACGTGATTTTCTTGAAACCGGAGACATTCATTTTTGACGTGTTCATTTTAGTTTGAGAAAGGGCTGTTGTTGGCTGTTTGCCCGAGATTAAACGCCTTCACTCAGGCCGAATCAAAGAGATAATCGTTTATGACTAAAATGTAATCTTCTGGCGGGTAAAATCGCCCCGCCCGGCGCCGTAGTGCGCCATATTTGTAGAAACCAAACCCAAAAAATGTCAGAACCCGTCCGGGCAACCTGCCCCGGAAATCAATCCGTGCGGTTCTTCATGCCATCATGCGGGTAACAGAGATCAACCCTGGCCTTCGGACTTTGGACTCGCCCGCTTAGAAACTCAAATACGTGTACGCTTTCAACCCGCGCTCGTACTCGTCCAGCAGCCGCATCGCCTCGCTCGGCTTCATCCGGTCGGACTTGATCGCCTCGTCCATCTGCGCCTTCATCTGCCGTTTCAGCTCGTTCTCGTCGTATTGCACGGCCGTGAGCGAATGGATCACCGTGTTGCCCTCGATGATCTCCTCGATGTAATAGCCCGTCGGCTCGTCCGGTTCCAGGAAGACGTGGACCTCGTTCACGCGGCCGAACAGGTTGTGCAGGTCGCCCATGATGTCCTGGTACGCGCCCATCAGGAAAAATCCGAGAAAATACGGCTCCACCTTGCCGTCACCGTTCGTGTTCAACGGGTGCATCGGCAGCGTGTCGCGCACATCGCGCAAATCGATGAACTTGTTGATCTGCCCGTCGGAATCGCACGTGATATCCACCAGCGTCCCCTCGCGCGTCGGCCGCTCCGTCAGGCGCGAGACTGGCATGATGGGAAACAGCTGTCCCAGCGCCCAATGGTCGAGCAGCGATTGGAATACGGAAAAATTGCACAGATACTGGTCCGCCAGCGAATCCTCCAGCTTGCGGATCTCCTCGGGGATGTACGCCTGGCCCTTGAAACTCTCCACCACCTCGCGGCTGATCTCCCAGTAAAGATTTTCAATGCGCGCCTTGTCCGGCAGTTCCATGACCCCGAGCGTGAACATGTTGTGCGCGTCCTCCTTGCGCTCCTGCGCATCGTGGAACGCCTCCAGCTTGTTCAGCTTGGTCAAATTCTTTTTGATGTCGATCAGTTCGCGCACCAGCGGATGTTCGCTGTCGCCATACTGGAACGCGTCACCCGCGCGGACCTTCTCGATCGCCCCAAACACTTCCACGATCAGCACACTGTGATGTGCCACGATGGCGCGGCCGCTTTCGCTCACGATGTCCGGATGCGGCACCTTCTCCGCGTTGCACACGTCGGCGATGTAATAAACGATGTCATTCGTATATTCCTGCAGCGTGTAGTTCGTGGAGGAATCGAACGCGCTGCGCGAGCCGTCGTAATCCACGCCCAGCCCGCCGCCCACGTCCATGAATTCGATCGCAAAACCCATCTTCACCAGCTTCGCGTAAAACCGCGCCGCCTCCTGCACCGCCTTCTTCACCGTCAAGATGTCCGGCACCTGCGAGCCGATGTGGAAATGCAGCAGCTTCAGGCAATGGCCCAAATTTTCCGCCTTCAATATTTCCGTCGCCGTCAAAAGCTCCACCGTGCTGAGGCCGAACTTCGCGTTTTCGCCGCCGCTCTCCGCCCATTTGCCCGCGCCCTTGCTCAACAGCCGCGCCCGGATGCCGATCAGCGGCTCCACGCCGATTTGCCTGGAAATGGCGATGATGTGCTTCAGCTCCTCCAGTTTTTCCACGACCATGATGACGCGCTTGCCCAGCTTGATGCCCAGCAGCGCCATCTTGATGAACTCCGCGTCCTTGTAACCGTTGCAGATGATGAGCCCGCCCATCTGGTTCTGCAGCGCCAAACCCGCGAACAGCTCCGGCTTGCTGCCGACTTCCAATCCAAAATTGAACGGCTTGCCCGCGTCCAAAATTTCTTCCACCACCTCGCGCAGCTGGTTCACCTTGATCGGGAACACGCCGCGATACTTGCCTTGGAAATTAAATTCCGCGATCGAGCTGTGGAACGCCTTGTTGATGGCCTCCACGCGGTGGCGCAGGATGTCCTGAAACCGGATGAGCAGCGGAAACTTCAGACCGCGGCCCTTGGCCTCCTCGATCACGTCCGTGATATCCACGCTCGCGCCGGCTTCCTGCAGCGGCTTGGCAGTCACGTGCCCGGCGTCGTTGATGTCAAAATACTTCGCGCCCCAGCGCGTGATGTTATAGAGCGCGCGGGCGGATTCGATCGTCCACGGGTGCGCGGCGTTGTTCGGATTACTCATCTCAATGGTTTCTAACGAGCGAACTATAAAAACTCCCGCGCAGAATGCAATAAACACATTTAAAAAATTCAGTGACAAAAATCCCTTTTGGCATGCCACCCCGGGCAGGGCGCGTGGCCAGTCCGGCTCGGACCTCCGCGCGTGCCGCGTCTGCCAGCCGGTGCACTCTTACACGCTCGGAACGCCGGCCTCCGGCACGGCGGGCCTCCCTCTTTACCAGTTCACAACACAATTCGTCTTTGTGAACTGCGAGCTTTGCGCCGTGTACTGCTGGAACTCCAGCTCCGTGCCGTCCGGATCTTTGCACCAGCATTGCCACGTCTGGTCGCAGCCGAGTTTCTTCGGCGTCACCGCCACGCCACATTTTGCCAGTTGCTCGCGCAGCGCATCGATGTCCGCCACCTCCAGGCAGAAATGATGGATCCGTTGCCGGCCCGCTTCAGCAACCGCGTCCGTCGAAAAAATTTCAATGAACTGTCCCGGCGCCACCTGCAGATAAAACCCGAACAGCCGGCCCTCCTTGTGAAAATCAAAATGCCGCTTCAACCCCAGCGCATCGCAATAAAAGGCGCGGCTGGCTTCCAAATTTTTCGAGAAGACGCAAAGGTGCGCGAGCGATTTGATCATAAGTGCAGTGCCCCGACGCTATGCCCGCCAATGGCAGTTGTCCAACCGAATCACCCGCCCGGCCTCATTTTCAACACATTTGCCATTTACGCACGGAAACCACACAATCCGCGCGTGTCCTCGGATGCCAAAAATAAAAACCGCCCGCCTGGCCTGTTGTCCCGGCACGCGGCGGCCCTGGGCTACGTCCTGCGTGTGGTGTTGCCTGTGATCTTGCGCACCGGCCGGCGCCCCGTCATCTTTTCCCGAGGCACCGGCCTGGGCGACATCATCTGCACTGTCCCGGCCGCACGCGGCCTCATGCAACGGCACCCCGGCGCAACCTTCATCTACAACTGCCACCGCGATTTCGCCGACGCACCCCGCCTCGCCGGCCTGACCGGTCGCATTACCTCGCTCGTGCCCATCGGCGTGGTTGGTCATTGGTATCGTTTCCTGCTCGGGGGGTTTTATCATTTCGCCCACGGCGACGATACGCCCGGCATGCTGGCCAGCGAGCCCATGGTCGCGGAATTTTTGCGGCAGTTTGACCTGCCAATCACGGAGGAGCATCCCCAAATTAACGCCGGCCCTGCCGCCCGGCAAAAGGTCCGCGCCTTGCTCGCTCAAAAAAACCTCGATCCCGACCGTCTGGTTCTGATTCATCCCGGCCCCAGCTGGCCGGTGAAAGAATGGCCGCGCGAACAGTGGACCGCGCTCGTCGCGGCGCTGCGCGAACGGGGCTTCACCAGCGTCGCCCAGCTGGGTGTGGGGCGCTACATGAATTTTGGCAAGGTCGCGGTTGAGACCGTTCCCGGCGCGGTGTCGCTGGTAGATGAACTGTCCATCGAAGATTGCTTTGCGGTCATCAGTCGCGCGAAATTGTTCGTCGGTATCGACTCTGGCCTGCTGCACATTGCCGCCTGCACCCGCACGCCCGCCGTGGCGTTGTGGGGCCCGACCTCGCCCCGGTTCTTTTACGCCGCGGCGGTCAGGGCGGATTTTGTGGTGAGCGATGTCGAATGCCAGGGCTGTTACCACCGCCGGCCCCGCTTGGACTGGGTCACCGGCTGCCCTCATGACATCCGCTGCATGCGGACCATGCCGGTGGAAAATGTCCTGCGCGCCTGCCTTGCCAGGCTTGAACCGCCGGCACGATGAAAATCCTCGTCGTCACCAACCTCTACCCGCCACAACACGTCGGCGGTTACGAGCTCGGCTGCCGTGATGTGGTGGAAAAACTCCGCGCCCGCGGCCATGCGGTCCGCGTGCTCACCAGCACCTTTCGCAACGGCAACACGGAGAACCCGCCGGGCGAAACCGGGGTTGAACGGGTGTTGCAATGCAACACCGCGCTTTCCGACCCGCCGCACGATAAACGGGCCGAGCATCGCAAGCTCGTGCGGGCCATCCGGGAATTTTCCCCGGACACGGTTTATTTCTGGAACCAGGCCGGGCTGTCACAATGGCTGCCGTTCGCTGCGTACTGGCACGGTTGCCGCCTGTCGTTTTTCCTGTCGGACACCAATTTTGTCTCGTGGCGCATCGGCGCCTGGCTGGCCGGCCCGTCACAAAAATACCCCCTCATCCGCGCGTTGTTTGGCCGGACCTTCCTCGTGCGCGGCTGGCCGGTCATCCAAAACCGCCCCTGCCATTTCGCCAGCGAATTTCTCCGTCAGGTCGCGCTGAAAAACGGGATCGGGTTTGCCGCGCGCAATTCCCTCGTCGCCCATTGGGGCATCGATTTCACGCAATTCGCCGCCGCCCCGCGCGCACGCTGGCCGGTGACCCGTTTGCTTTACGCGGGCCAGCTGATCCGCCAAAAAGGTGTTCATACGGCCATCGCCGCGCTGGCGTTGCTTGGCCGGGAAAAGGAATTTTCCGGGCTCACCCTGACGATCGCCGGCAGTGGCCTGCAACCGGATTACGAAAAGGAGATCCGCGCGCTCCCGGCGGAACTGGGCATCCCCGGCCGCGTGAACTTCCTCGGCCGGGTGCCGCGCGCGCATTTGCCGCGCGTTTATGCGGAACATGATGCGTTGATTTTCCCCTCGGAATGGGAGGAGCCGTTTGCCATCACGCCACTGGAGGCCATCCATTGCGGTTTGGCGGTCGTCGGCACCACCACCGGCGGCAGCGGCGAACTGTTCCGCAACCGCGAAACTGCCATGACCTTCGCCACCGGCAACGCGGCCGATTGCGCCCGCGCCATTCGCGAGCTGTGCGCCGACCCCGAATTATCCCGCCGGATCTCCCTGAATGCCCAACGCGAAGTACGGGAAAAACACACGCTGGACGCCATGGTGGACGCCATTGAGCAAAACCTGAAACCGGAAACTGGAAATTGACGTGCGCCATTTTTCCAATTCAGATCTCTGGTTTCAGGTTTCCAATTTCAGGTTTCGTCTTACAGGTTTGCCGTCTGGATTTCAAGCAGCGTTCCGTATTTGCTGATTTGCTCCGCGGTGGCCGCGATGACCTGTGGTACCGTGATCGCGTCCATGCATTTACGGTCGAACTCGCAGGGGTTGCGCAACCAGCACGGCGCGCACCGCACCTGGGTGTAAAGGTTTTTGTTGGCCACGTAACCGATCTGCGTCGGTTTTATGCGCCCGCCATAGATGATGACGCTGCGGCAGTCCACCGCCCGGGCCAGGTGCATCAGAAATCCTTCCAGGCCCACGAACACCAGCGCATTGGCCAGGATCGCCGCCGACTGGCGCAGCGTCGTCTTGCCCCGCATGTCGATGGCGCCCTCCAGCTTGGGATCCTGCTCCGAGCCGATCTGCACCACCTGCACATCGCGGTGCAGTTCCGAGCAGACCTCCTGAAAACGGGCCGGATACCATTCCTTGTTCTTCATCGGATAGGGTGCGGCCAGTCCCGATGACTGTATGACCACCACGTTTTCAGCGAGCCGCCCGGCGGCGAACTCATCGCGCGTCAAAAAAAGATAGGGCCGCAGTTCAACCTGCCCTGTGAGCTTCGCCCGCCGGCACAATTTTATCAGGACGTGCTCGGTCAGCGGCTCATCGCCGTCGGTCGCAGGGTTGTAAGCGGAGTACCCCAGCCGCACCGAAGGCAACCCCGCTCGTAGCCAGTGATCAAGGCGCGGACGCGCATGATAAAGGGTGTAGGTGATGTCGGCGTTATTCTGAAACAGCCCCGGATGCCGGGTGCACATGGCGATGCGGCGCTGGCTGCGCTTCTTTATCTCCCGGAACACCGTCGTGCACATGAGATCGTCGCCGATGCCGCCGGTTCCTTGAAAGTAATGGTATGGAAAGCCCAGGCGGAAACGGTTGAACACCCCGGCAAAGGGCGCACCCACCTTCCTGATTAATCCATCTGTTTCAGCCATGTGCTTCAGTTTCCGCGGGGCGGGAAAAATATCAACGTAATTTTATGCCCCCGGTCCGCGGCTGCACCATCGAGACCCCGAAGTTCTGGTCGATGGTGATGACCGGATAGCCCGCCGCCCGCAGCTCATCCACGAACCGCGGCACGCCCATGTCCGTCCGGGACAACTTGGCATCCGGCCGCAAATCCCAGAGCGTGTCGTGGAAAACCACCACGCCAAATTCATTCACATGCGGCAGAAACAGCTCCCAATCCGCCTTCACACCCTCGTAACTGTGGTCGCCGTCGATGAAGATGAGGTCGATCTTTTTGTCCCAGCCCTTGGCCGCCTCCCCGGAGGTTTTGCGGACGACTTCGACAAAATCCGCCGCGCCGGACTTGCGCAGGTGCTCGTTGATGATGGCAAAGGAGTCCACCGAAGCCGTGTCGTTCCAGTTCGTCGGGCTGTGGGGATCGATGGCGTAAAGTTTGCCGCCGCCATTGCGGCGCAGGGCCAGGCCGACCGCGCAGGCGGACTTGCCGCGCGCCGAACCGATCTCCACACACACCTTCGGCTTGAGTGAACGCGCCAAACCGTACAACAGCCACGCCGAATCCCCCAGGCCCGACTGAAAATCAAATGTCTCGGCGTAAAACTCGCGCGAGCGCAGTTGTGGAAAATTGCTGGCGATCCAGGAACGGATTTTATTCATGCTTTTGTGAAAGTTAACTTTGCGGCGGCTGTGATTGCCAGTCCCAATCACCGGCCAGCCGCACACCTGCGCCGGGCACGGCGATATAACCGGGTGTTTTTGGCCCCATTATTACTTCCACCTCCCCGGCTTGGGGGATGAAATCCAGGCCAAAGGCATCCCCCGAGCGGCAGCCCACGCTGAAATTATAAGGCCCGGGAGCCAGCGGCAATTCGGCGGTTACTGTCACCGCCCAGACCATGTTTTTTTTCAGATCGGGTCGTCTGCCATCTTGAAAATCCGTGTCATAACTTAGCAGCCGGCCACCTTCGAGATAGCCAAAGCCGATGCCGATGGAAACCTCGGCAACTTCATCCAACGCCCGGACATGGATCCGGACCGAAAATTTTTCACCATGTTGCAACGGCAGGCCGGAAAGCCACTCAACCTTTTCAACGCGCAGGCGGCGGCCCTCGTCATTGGCCCGCTTGGCATCCGAAAGGTCCATGACCTTTTGCGCCGTTTCCGAGTTGGCGGTCAGGTACTCGTCCACAATCTTGCGGGCCGGGCCGGTTTTAATCAACCGCCCTTTCTCCATCCAGATGCCCGTCTGGCAAAGCGTGGTGACCGCGCCCATGTTGTGGCTCACGAACAGCACCGTGCGCCCGCCCTTGCTCACATCCTGCATCTTGCCCAGGCACTTCTTCTGGAACGACGCATCGCCCACCGCCAGCACCTCGTCCACGATCAGGATTTCCGGCTCCAGGTGCGCCGCCACCGCGAACGCCAGCCGCACATACATGCCGCTCGAATAACGTTTCACCGGCGTATCCAGAAATTTTTCCACCTCGGCAAACGCCACGATCTCGTCAAACTTCCGCGTGATCTCCTCCTTGCCCATCCCCAGGATGGCGCCGTTGAGGAAAATGTTTTCGCGCCCCGTGAGCTCGGGGTGAAAGCCCGTGCCCACTTCCAGCAGGCTGGCCACCCGGCCGCGCAGACGGATGCGCCCGGTCGTTGGCTCGGTGATCCGGCTCAGTAATTTCAACAGCGTGGATTTGCCCGCGCCGTTGCGGCCGATGATGCCCACCACCTCGCCGTGCTGGATCTCAAAGGAAACGTCCCGCAGCGCCCAGAACTCCTCAACCGGCGGCTGGCTTGGGCGGGCGCCCAGCTTCACCATTGATTTTGCCCGGCCGGCGATGATATCCCGCAAGGCCTTGTAACGCCGCCCTTCCTGCTGGTGATGCAGCAGGTATTTCTTCCCGAGGCCCTCGGCGATGATGGCGGCGTCGCTCATTTAAAACGTCACTTCTCCGCCTTCGCGACCAACTTTTCCAGCTCGAGCAGCCGCAGGTTCATGCTGTTCAAAATCAGGCCCAGGCCCAGCGAGAAAAATGCCAGCAGCATCAGCGCCGCCGCCAAAATGGCGCTCGGCACCCGGTGCACAAAATGGTTGGGGTCGCTGATAAAATCATAGACCGGCAGCGAACCGACGGCCAATCCCAGCGCGGCTAAAACCAGGCTGAGGCCGCCGAAAAACGTCAGCGGTTTGTAGGAGCGCAGGATGAGAAAGAGCCGCAACAGGACGAGGAATCCATCCGAAAATGTGTTCAGCTTTGAAAAGCTGCCTTCGGGTCGCGCGCGATACGGCGCGGGCAGCTCCTTGATGACCTGGCCACGGTACAACGCCTGCAGCGTCAGCTCAGTCTCCACGTCAAACCCCACCGCCGTGATCGGAATCTGCCGCGCCGACTCGCGCGTGAACGCGCGATAGCCCGAAAAGATGTCCGAGACCTCCGACTTGAACATCCAGTTGATGATGCCGCACACCATCTGGTTGCCCGCCACGTGCAGCGGACGGAACGAGTTGTCACCGTGGCTCGTGAGCCGCGTGGCGACGGTCATGTCCGCGTCACCGCGCAAGATCGGCTCCAGCAATTTATGGACGTGGCTCGCTTCGTACGTATCATCGCCGTCCACCATCACCAGGATGTCCTCCTCGATCTGATCGAACATCGCGGCCACGACATGGCCCTTGCCCTGGCGCTTTTCCCGGCGGACGATCGCGCCCGCCTTCGTGGCGATTTCGCCGGTGCCATCCGTGCAGTTGTTGTCATACACGTAGATGCGCGCCTCCGGCAGTTCATGGCGGAAGTCGGCGACGACCTTGCCGATGGTCAACGCCTCCTGATAACAAGGAATAACGACGGCGATGCTCGGTTTGCTTTTGGACGAATCAGCCATATATCAATCATTGGAAACGCTTGGAAACCAGCCTTCTGGTTCTTTCCCTGCGCGGATCTGCAGCTTGAAATCAGCGGTCTTTTCTGCATGAAAACGCGCAAGCCAGCCGGCAGAATCCATGTCGCATGGTGCGCCAGAAATCTTGCGCTGACCAGCGTATATTTGCAGCCTTCCTGCCGGTCTCACGGTGTCGCCCGCGGCAGCCGGCCCACCCACAACCCGCTTACTGCGAAGTTCCATTCCAGTACCGGGATGTTGGGGCGCTGGACAGAGTTGCCTGGAATGACCAGCCGGTCGGCGGGTTTCATTTTCTCAACCCACGGCGCATACGCTTTTACGTCGCCCGAATTCCACATGATTTTATGGTACGTCTCGAAATCTTCCGCCGGCATCAATGCCGGTTCATAACCCAGTTGGTACCGCCAGTCGCCGTGCGGATTCTTGTAAAAGGTCTGGTAGAAGACTGACATGTCCGCGCTGTACAAGATCCCGCCCTTCTCCGGCAGCCAGTCCGCGATCTCCGGATGCTCTTTTGCGGAAAGAAATTGCCACGTCAGGGTCCCCGTCCACCGGCTGCCTGGGTCGCTTGTCATCGCCATGAACGTCGCCAGCCCCAGGATCATCACCAGCAACAACCGTCGCAATGAATCCGCCGCCATCTTCGCCACCAGCAAAAATTCCACCTCCGTCGCGATCAACACCATAAGCGACGGCCAGCCCCAGTCCTCCCAAAAACGGCCGATGCGAAAGCCCAGGATCCAACAGCCGCACACCATCCAGAACGCCGGGTTGCGTGTGAAAGGCAGCGCCGCCGGCTTGAGGAACAGCCGCAATGCCACCACCCCGCCCAGCATGATCACCGCCAGGATGTCGCCACCGAACGGCCGCAACTCCGTCACCTCCGTGCGGTTCGTCAGATGTCCGCCCACACCATGCAATGCCATCGCCACCGCATGGTTCAAGTAATCCGTCGGATGCCCGGACAACAACATGGAAAATGCCGTGCCCAGCAGCCAGCCCCCCGCCAGCAGTGCGGTCCAACGAAATTGCCCCGCAAAGAAAAATGCCGCCACCGGCAGCAGCCACAGGTACCACACCCCGTGGATATACGTACACGCCGTCATCAGGCCCGTGACCATCACGAACATCCGCCAGCATGGTTTGTTGTGTTGCACCGCGAACAACACCGTCATCAAAACCATGATCGTCAGCGCGAACGGGCGGCCGAGCATGAAACGTTGCGGCACATCGGTGATCACGATCGCACCCAGCAGCATCGCCAGCCATGCCTCGGGCCGCTTGAGCCACGGCAGCATCGCGCTATTGACGATCAGAAACATTGCCACGACTGAAAAGACGATCAAGCCTTCCGTGTCCCAGCCCGTCAAATGATGGATGAAGCCCAGGATCGCATGCCAGCCCAGGCTCTGGTCGATCTTGAACGTGTCACCCAATACCAGGATTTCCGGCCACGATTTTCCGCTTACCGCCTTCGCCACGTGACGCAAAGCATCATCGGCCGGGAGATAACCGAGGGCGATAATTTTCAGCGGGATCGCGAGGATGACCAGCGCCACGATGAGCCATGCGAGCAGGGGAACGTAACGGCGGAATTTTTCGGGCAGTTCAAATTCAAACATGGCGCGCAATCAGTTCGGCAAATCAGAACACCTTTGGCACGCCCTCGTCGAGGATTTTTATCTGTTCCGTCAGGTTTTCCGCCAGCGCGATCTCCCGGAGCCAGCGCGGCGGCTCATCCAGTGCTTCGAAGGACAGCTTGAACGTGCCATAGTGCATCGGCACCAGGAATTTCGCCCCCAGTTTTTTAAACGCCTGCACCGCCTGGTCCGGTCCCATGTGCACTTTGCGAAACGACGCCGGATGGTAGGCCCCGATCGGCAGCAGGGCGATCTCCGGCGCCAGCTTGCGGCCGATCTCCTCAAACCCGTGGAAATACGCGCTGTCGCCCGCGTGATAAATCTTCCGCCCCTGGTGTTCCAAAACAAAACCGCCATAGCCGCGATGCTGGTCATGCAACGTCCGCGCCCCCCAATGCTTGCTCGGCGTGAACGTCACCTTCCAGTCCCCCTGCGAAAAACTTTCCCAATGCTCCAGCTCGATCACCCGGGCGAAGCCCAGGTCCTGCGCCAGATCGCCCACCCCGCGCGGCATCACCCCGATCTTCGGATGCGGCAGCCGGCGCAACGTCGGCTTGTGGAAATGGTCAAAATGCGCGTGCGTCAGCAGCACCAGGTCGATCGGCGGCAGGTCCTTGATCTTCAAGCCCGCGCGCTTGATGCGTTTCAACAGGAACAGCCAGTTTGCGAAATTCGGGTCGATCAGCACGTTCAAGTCCGTGAACTGGATCAGGAACGACGCGTGGCCGATCCAGGTGATCGCCACCTCCCCGTGCTTCAGCTTCGGAAAAACCGGACGCCGATGTTCGCCATGCCGCGGTGTGAGCCACGCCTTCAACACCAGTTCCTTGAAGAACGTCCGCGGGTTGAAATGCTTCGCCGGCGTGAGTTCCTTGAACGAGCGCGGAATTCTCCGGCGCGGCGGCGCAGGGCGTTTGGTATCCGGTCGGCTCATGGGCAGACAGTTTTACGCCGCCGCGCCCCAAAAGCAACCCGCGAAAGCCGTTGGCCGCAGGCACCCCTCCCCGCGCCCGGATTTTTCGATGCATCTGATGTTTCCACGTCCGGTGAAAAACGTGTTGAAAGCCCGGCTCGGCTACGTGGCTGGTGATGGTGACGGCCTGAGGATGGACAGGCAGGCCCGCAAAACTTCCTCGGGCGTGATTTCCCGCATACAACGGATATGGTTTGGACAACTCGTGGTAAAGGGTGTGGAAGGGAGCCAATGACCGCAGCCACGGCATTCGACACGGCTGACCACGAAGGGGCGGCGATAATCTTCGGTAAACCTATACTCCGGGAGGCTGCTCCCAAAAAGCCCTACGCCCGGCGTACCCACGGCCGCCGCCACATGTAACAGCCCCGAATCTACTCCAATGTGCAGTTTTGCGAGCGAAATCAATGCCAGGCTTTCCTCCAATGAAAGCCGGTCAATCAATGAAACCGCCCCGGGCAACGGTTCCACCGCTACCTGGCCCAGCACGGAATAGTGCCCCACCCCCAACTGGGCGATCTGGGTAAAACCCCGCTCCCGGAGCAGGGCCACCAGTTTTACCCAATGCTCCCGCGGCCATTCCCGTACCGGCACGGTGGGGCCCGCATGGATGGTGATGAACGACCGCGGATCAAGGTTGTTTTCCTCCAAAATTTTTCTTGCCCGCTCCCGCAACGCCTCCGCCACGTCCAAATGTGGATGGTCATCCGCCGCGACCACGTTGAACTGGTCGCAAAAATCCTTCATGGTGGTCCGGACCACGTACGGATTGCCGTGGATGAATTGGTAAAATCCGCCGGTCAAAAACCGGTACCAATGGCCGATCAGCCCGATCGCCGGAAACGAAGTCACCTGATCCACGATGCCATAAAGCCGGGGTATGGCCTCCGAATCCTGGTGGCAATTGTAAATGCAACCTGCACCCGAATGTCGCTTCTTTAATTCACGCACCGCGGGTATGGTGCAGATGATGTCCCCCATGCCTCCCTCCCGTGTAAAGATGACCGGACGGCGCCCCGTTCTCAAAAACATCGGAAGAATCACCTTCAGGGCGTATCCCAAGGCCATCAGGTGACGCGACAGCAACCCGATCAGACGGTTTTTATTTTTGGCATTTGCGAACACCGGCTGATTGTGCAAAACAAAGGCGCAAAATGGAAACCGGAAACTTCCGGGGCGGTGTCAAGCCAGGGTCTGGAACTTGGTCATCGCTACGCGTATAAAATCCGCGTCCCGGGCCGCCGGTTCTGTTTTTGTTGCCGCCAGCCCGGGCGGCCCGGTTGGAATTGACTTGAGTTGCACACACCAATTTTGGAGGCTGGGTTGGATTAAAGAGCCGTCCGAAATGACACCATCCACCCCAGCACCGCTCCGTGATTTTGGCTTTTACTCCTCGATGGATGGAGTGGCCGCCACGGCCGCCGCCATCGAATTTATTCTGGGACAGCTCCCTGATAGAAACCGCTGGTGCGTGGAATTTGGCGCGTGGGACGGGCTCATGGGTTCCACCTCCCGTCCGCTGATTTTGCAGCATGATTATTCGGCGGCGCTCATCGAAAGTGATCGCGACCGCTTTGCCGAACTGCAAAAAAATTATGCGGACCGCAAAAACATCATCACCCGCAATCAGTTTGTCGGTTTCACTGCGGCGGACGGCCTGGATGCGATCCTTGCCGGCACCCCCATCCCGGTGAATTTTGATTTCCTGACCGTGGACATTGACGGCAACGATTATCATGTCTGGCACGCCGTCGTTAAGTACCGGCCCAAAGTGGTCATGATCGAGTTCAACCCCACCATTCCGGCGGAAATTAATTTCATCCAGCCGGCGGACCCGCAAGTGAGCCAAGGCAGCAGCCTGGCCGCCTTCGTGGAACTGGGTAAAAAGAAAGGCTATGAACTGCTGGCGGTGCTGGGCGTGAACGCATTTTTTGTGACGGCCGAACTGTTTCCCCGGTTTGGCATATCGGACAACCGCATGGAGGCCTTGTGGACGCAGCGCGACTGCGTTACCTATTTTTTCCTGGGCTATGATGGCCGGGTTTTTCTGCGCGGTTGCCAGAAGCTCCCGTGGCAGGAGCATGTTCCCTTCCATGAAGGACAGGTGCAGGTGCTGCCCGGTTTCTTGCAAAAATATCCGTGGGCCAAAAAACACCGTCGGCTGCACGCCGCCCTCACCAATCCGGTCGCCCTCGTCAAAAAGGTTGTCCGGCGGCTGACCGGGTGAGCCGGTCCGGGACCGATTAAAAACGGCCGGCCGTTCCCGGCCCGCATTCAGATCGCGTGATCCTCGCCCCGTCCGGCTGTAGTTTTGTTTTGCCACCAACTCCAGCAACCGGCCGGCCTCTGGTGCGGATCAACAATGTCTTAAAGCGTGAGACCATGGCTTTGAATCAAGCTGGCCGCTTGGCGCCGGATTACATGGAAGAAAGGCGGTGGCTGTCAAAGATAATTTGTTTCGCCACCCGGTTTGGAAAATGATCGCGAACCGCATCTCATATAAGTCCCGTCATCCCGTCGCCCTCATTCAAGGATTTCAATCAAGCCGATGCCGGGGACGTTGTAAAATGATACCGGCCGGCCACCGAACAGCAGTGCCGGAGCGGGTGGGGAGATGCAGATCGCCAGCAGCCCGGCCGACTCCAAACCGGCCAGCGCCGCCGCCAGGTTGTCCGTCTCGTAGCATAAATGATAGGTGATGCCGGACTGGTTGCGCTTCACCAGCTTGTCCACCGGCCCGCCGTCACCGCCCGGCCAGATGATTTCCACCGCCGGATGGACGGCGTGTGTGCATAGCTGCAGATTGACGTTTTGCACGGGGTCAAAGACCGTTTTGCCCTCCTGATAACCCAGCAAACCCGTGAACTTCCTTGCCTCGGCCGGTCGGCGGACCGCCAGCCCGAAGTGGTGAAAGATCAGATGTGCATTTGCCATGCCGGTTCAGAGCCTATCTCAAGGAGGCAAAAATTCCACTAATTTGCGGGAAGGTGTTGGCGAAAAACAGCAGGCTCGCCCCGCAGTAACAGAACGTCACCACGATCGCCGCCGCCCGGATCCACCGGTTCTCGTTGTATGCCTTGAACCCCTCACGCCCCAACCGCTTCTTCAGCCAGATCGTGTAGTAGTGGTTCGTCACCACCCCCAGCGCATGCACCGCCCCGTAGACCGCAAAATTCCAGCCCACCCCGTGCCAGATGCCCACCAACAGAAACACCACCACGATCGTCAGCGCAATCGCATGGTTCGCCCGCGCCGGCCCCATCATCCGCACCAATAATTTTGATAACGGCGAAAACACCACGTCCCGCATCCAGGCCGACAGCGTCATGTGCCAGCGGTTCCAGAAGTCCTTCACGTTCCGCGCCGCAAACGGATTGTCAAAGTTTTCCGCCACCGGGATCCCGATCAACCCGGCCGCCCCGATCGCCATGTCGCAGAAACCTGAAAAATTGCAGTAAAGATACAGGTAGTAAAAAAGCATGCCCACCGGCAGGTCCATCCAATGATGGTAGTGGTCATCCTGCAAAAGGCCGGAGTATGCCAGCTGATCGCACAGGCTGCCCAGAAACTTGTATTTAACCAGTCCCACGAGAATGCGTAAAGTGGCGCGCCCGACGGGAACAACGTGCGGCTCCGGATCAAAGCCGCGCCGGTAATTGCTGTAAGGATTGATCGGGCCCACCGGCATCGTCGGCACAAAAAAACAAAACCCGACGTACTGCCAAAAGGTCGGCATCTTGACCACGCTGTTCCGCACTTCCAACACCAGATGACTCGTGCGGAAAGCCAAATATGAAAGGCCCACGAAATATGGAGCATAGGAAAAATTGGGCTCCCCACCGGGCATAGCCTTCCAGCCCCTGAAAAATCCCGCCGGCACATAACGAATCACAATCAATGCCAAAATCGGGATGCAAAATGCGATCCATGGCTTCCAACGCTTTCCTCCGCCGAACAGTCGCAAGGCTAGAAACTGGACCAAAACCAGCAGTCCATAGACCGCAAAAATATGGGCAAAGCGCGGGCTCCGGTCGTGAACAAAGAAAAAATAGTAGCCAGTAAGGTTCAAACTCGCAAAGACCGCTTCCCGCCAGCCACCGCCCAGCCGCCGGACCGCCAGCCGGGCGGCGAGCAGATAGACAAGAATGACAACGATCTGGGCTGCGGGCTGGGACATCATTTAAAACCCCTGGTAAACAACCTTGCCCGCCGTGAAGTAGTCTGGCGAACAGGCCAGCAGCACCAGCACGGCCAGCAGCACAATGGTCACAATGGCGTATACGATCTGCTCAGTGTTGAACTTGGGTATCATAAATTTCCAACAATGCAGGGCAAATGAGCGGCGTGAAATATTCCAGGCCGTTTTGGTTGAAATGATAAGGATCCAGGAACAGCTTGCTGGCATCCGCCTCGCTCAAGCCTTCGAATAATTTCGCCGGGGCGATGCCGAGCATCGTCACATCGGCCTGCAAAGCGTCCGGCCAGAATTCCCGTTCTTGGATCGCCGTCGCCCTCAGCTCGCTGATTTCGGGCAGATGTACGCACACCAGTTTGCAGCCGTGTTCCACGGCCAGGGTGGCGAACTTTCGCCCGAAATGAAGTTGCAGTGGCGAAGCCACCGGTCCGGAAAACTGGAACGGCGTTTTGTTTTCCGCTGAATAAACCCGGACGTTTGCGGCTTGGCCAGTCTGGGTCGGTTTAAAATCCACAAAATTGAATGCTGAATGATCAACCCCCAACCGGGAGGAAATGGTTCCCAAAGTCGTGGCGGGATCCGGCGCCCGCAGATCACGGCCCCACACCTCCGCTCCCGCCGGTGTCCAGCTGGCGTAATTGGTTCGCGTCAGACTGAGCAGATTTCTGGGCATGCCGATGACCGCACCAAAATAATAAGCCGCCTGCAGCTGCAGCGGCAGGCCGCCCAAGGACCCGGCATCATCACCAAACCGGAACCAGCGCGGAGCGGCGTGATGCGGCTTGTCGCCCACGCGGCTTTCATCACTGAACACGATCATTTTAACTTTGCGATGCTGGAGGAGGTCCTTGGCAATGAAATAATTGGCGTCAAATCCCGCCCAGTCCCAGCCCAGCGTGATGACCACCGCCGGGCGGCCGAGTTCTTTGCTCAACCTGGCTTCCACTTTTGGCGCATAAATGCCGTGCAGGATCCGGGAGGAACCGATGAAAGCGATGTCAATGTCGTTTGTTTCTTCAAAGATCTGCCGTTGAAGGTAATGGTAAGGGCCAAGCACAGCCGGCGTGGAAGTGTAGATTTCCGACCGTGGTGGCAGCACGTTTTTCCCCATCAACGCCGGCAGCGCCAGTATCACCACCAGCAACCCGGCAAACGCCGCCGCCTGCTTGGCTGATGCAAAGGCCGGACGCATCACGGCTCCTGTTTGCGCTTGATGATCAGGTCCGCAAATTCGCCGATGTTTTTTGCGTTCTCCACCTCGCCCACGCGGAACCGCACCCCGAAGGATTTTTCCACCGACACCATCAGTGAGATGTGCGTGAGCGAATCCCATTCCGGCACATCCTTTGCGCTGATCGTGGGTGTCAGCACCACCGGCTCCAAAAAAATGGTGTCAAAAATCGACTGCAATTGGGCGATGACTTCAGCTTGGTTCATAGGCGCGGCGGATGATCTTTATCTTGGTCGGCACCGGCTGGTAGGATTCCAGCCGCAATTCAAATTCACGTTTCGTTTCCGATTCGGCGGTCAAAGTAAAACCCATGCGCCCGTAAAAATCACGCACCATTTCGTTTTTGGCCGTGGGCAGATAGGCGCCTTCGATCCGCCGGACGCCACGCGCCTGCGCCAGCCGCACCAGTTCGTTCAACGTCTCCTCCTCCACCTGCCGCTTCAGCACCCGGCAGCTCATCAGCCACGTGTCCACCCGCATCGTGTCCCCGGCCTTTTCTCCGATGACGATGCCGATCAACCCGTGATCGCCGAACCGGTCCTTCAACCGCACGGAATACCCCACGAAATTGGAATCGTTCATCACCGCGATGACCTCCGCCTCGCTGCGCCGGCGCGTGGTCAGGTTGAACTGGTTGCTTTTGTTGATGAGCTGCGACAACCGCGGCACGTCCACCGGCGTAAACTCGCTGATCACCGCCTCCATCTGGAGTGATTCCAGGTATGAGTCCATGTCCGTGACCGTCGCCTCCAGCGCCTTGCGCTCCGCGTCCGAGCGATACTGGCCCGTGCGCTCCGCGTCCTCGCCCGTGATGCTCTTTGGCTCGAACAAGCGGCAATCCGCCAGTTGGGCGACGTAGTCCGACGGGTCGGGCCCCAACAGGATGGTGGTCACTTCCGGCACAAATTGCCGGACGATATCGATCTCCGCCGGGTTGTCGTCCACAAACACAAAGCTGTCCAGCCCCAGGTTCAATTCCGGCGCCATCGCCCGGATGTTTTCCGATTTCGGCTCCCAGTTCGCCTTGAAGCAGACGATGTCCTCCATCCGGAGCACCATGTCCGGGTGCTTCTCGAACGGCTCCGCCGCCTTCGCAAAATCATTCTTGCTGCACACCGCCAGCAGCACCCCGCGTTGTTTGAGCGAGACGATGTATTTTTGAAAGGCCTTGAAGGCCTCGCCGCGCGGCGAGGTGTCGCCCAGTTCAATCCCCTCCAGCCCGTCATCCGCCACCACGCCGCCCCACAGCGTGTTGTCCAGGTCCAGCACGAGCACCTTTTTCGGTGCGCGTTTAAACGAGCCGATGAGTTGCGCCGCCTCCCGTGCCAGTTCCACCAGCAGCGCGGAGGAGCACGGCTGCTTGCTTTCAAACCACGCCCGCTCATCGCGTGCCGCCAGACCGCCAACGCGGCTGGCCAGAAATTCCCAGTCGCAGACATGCAGATACGCCGGCGCCGCCAGACCCAGCTCCAGGTTCACCCATTTGCGAAAGCTCCAGTCCGAGCCCAGCGTGCGCGAACGGTACGTGCCCAGATCGTGCCGCGCCGGCAGCATGAAATTGGTGAGGATGACCTCCGCCCGGGTCTTTTCATTCACCCGCCGCGCCAGATCCAGCAGCCCGTCCACCACGCCCTGCGCCTCGGTTTGCTGCAAAACCCGTGCGTCCGTCAGCTTGCCGGTGTACACACAACGCCGTTCCGCCGGCAGCATGAAGACCACCTGGGGCGCAAATTCATACAGGCCGCTGGCATCATCCATGATCTCGGAAATATAATTATCATAGTCACCCTGCCAGAGTTCGACCGGGAAGTTCTCCACCTCGCACAGGTGCTCAACCAGTTCATGCAGCGGGTAGAGGCTGTAGCCGCCCAGAATGGCCAGCCGGATTTTTTCCTTGCCGGATTTTGGCGGGTTGAGCTTTCGCGCATGGGCCTTCTTCCGGAGCGAGGAAAGCAGAAATAATTCTTCAAAATCCCGCGCTGACCGGGTGGCCAGTGCCAGCAGGGTCCAAAACCGCGCATCACCGCTCAAAAGCAGCGTTTTCAATTTGCCGACCGGGCTCTGGTACGGGTTGGACATTAAACAGTCCGTTCGTTTATCAAGCCCGTTGCCCGCCGTCAACCCGCGAAGCGGCCGCGCAGGCAAACTTTCAACTTTCAACTTTTAACCTGTGACCGGATACTTCGTCGATGTCCGTGCCCAAACTTCAACGCTGGGAAATCAAAGCCAGCACCGGCAGTCATTTCGACGTGCTGGATGGTTTGCGCGGCGTGGCCATCCTGCTCGTCGTCGCCTACCACGCGCTGTACTCCAACCCGGCCGACGGCGTTCTCGCGCGCGTGGCGGGTTATATCATCGCGGCGGGCTGGATGGGCGTGCCGTTTTTTTTTGTGTTGTCGGGTTTCTTGATTTCCTATCCGTTTTTTAAAAAACGGCAGGCGGATCCGCAATTCTGGTATCAACGCGGCTACGCCTCCCGGCGCATCGCCAAAATCCTGCCGCCCTTTTATCTCTCCATCCTTTTATTCATCGGCTTTTATGCCGTGCAAGGCTTGGACACCGCATACCTTAAGTCCGCCCTGCTTTGGGCCACCGGCTTGGGAAATTTTGTCGTGGTCGAACCCTTGTTCAACGGCTCGTACTGGAGCCTCATCGTGGAATCTCACTTTTACCTCCTGCTGCCTTTGCTGTTCTGGCTTACGCGCGGACGGACGGTGCGGACCACCACAGTCGTGCTGTTTCTAATTCTGTTCACCGTCCCGCTCGTCGCCCGATATTTCACTTGGCCCGAAGGCCTGCTGGTCTCGCCGGAATACGCCGATCCGCTCGGACGGTATTTGAGCATGGCCCAGGCGCGTTTTCCCTGCCAGTTGGATTACTTTGCCTGGGGTGCGGCCTTTGCGGGAATTTATGTGGCCCTCGGCACCGCCCGCGAAAAACTTGGTGCCTTGAGCATGCTTGGTTATGCGGGAGGGGCGCTGATGCTGGTCGTCCTGTTGTTTTGGGGCTCTTGGGGTGATCAATTCGACATCCGCGGGCATCCCACACGCTGGAGCGTGGAAATCGCCCACCTTTTACCGCCGGTGGCGGCGATGCTGATGCTCTTTTTTGTGTTCGACCCCGCCAGTGTGGGTGCCCGGTTTTTCAGCCTCAGCTGGCTGCGATTCACTGGCATCATCAGCTATGAATGGTTTTTGTTCCATGGCCCGGTCATCGCCTGGTTTCACGAACACACCGGACCATCCCATGGCAGCGTGCTGGCATATGCCTGGCGCACCTTGGTGCCTCTGGCGTTGACATTTGCCTTTTCCGCGCTGGTGTACCGGTATTTCTCCCTGCCAATCTTGCACCAGGTGCGAGACCGGTTGAAAAAAGATTAGAACATGAAAAATCTAGCCGCTTCATTTTGTACCGCTCCGCCTCCTGGATTCTGAAAGCCACCGCATGCACTCTTCACAGTCCCTCAAAAGCTGGGAAACAAAAGCCAGCACCGGGAACCACTTTGATGTTTTTGACGGATTGCGGGGCGTCGCAATTCTTTTGGTCGTGATAAGCCACACATTTTTTGAAGACCCGGCCCGGCCGCCCCACGGTTTTCTGACTCATCACTTGTGGCAGATGGCGTCAGTCGGGTGGATAGGGGTTCCGATTTTTTTCGTGATGTCCGGCTTTCTGATTTCACACCCTTTTTTTCAAGAAAGGGCCTTGGGAGAGTCCTGGTATGTGCCGGGTTATGCCCTCAGGAGAATCGCAAAAATTATTCCGCCCTTTTATCTGTCCATAATCATCTTCAATAATTACTACTGGTTTCGTTTTCAAGAACCGGCATATCTCAAGGCTTCCCTGCTCTGGGCCACGGGTCTGGCAAACTACTTTTACCTGCCAGCCGACTATAATCTGTCATATTGGAGCCTGCCCGTCGAAGCCCAGTTCTACCTCCTGCTGCCGCTGCTTTTTTTTATGACCCGCAGGTTGAATTTACGGCAGACGGCGATAATCGTGCTGTTGCTGACCTTGCTCATACCTTTGGCCGCGAGATGTTTCATCTGGCCTGTGGGCGTTTATACCGCCCCAAGCTGGCCCGACCCCTTGTTTACAGAAATTGGATTCCGGCTGCATCAGTTCCCGTGCAATTTGGAATATTTCGGATACGGCATGTTCTTCGCCGCAATTTATGTGGCTGCAGGCAAACATCTGGTAAAAGCACAGATGGCACCTTTGAGCCTGTTTGGGCTGTTGGGCATGGCACTGCTCCTGGCGTACATTGTTTTAGGAGGAGCATGGTCGGAAGATTTCCACCTCTGGCAACATCCAACCCGGTGGAGCATTGAAATCAGCCATTTATTGGCCGGGCTTTCCGCGTTTTTACTGTTGTTTCTGCTGTTCGATCCCGGCTGCTTTTTAAGCAGGCTCATCTCACATAAATGGCTTAAGCTGCTGGGCATCGTAAGTTTTGAGTGGTTTTTGTTTCACTGGCCGATTGTCATGCTTTTTAGGGAAAAATTTCCCGCGCCCGATGGGGCGGTATTCCCATATTTATTTAAAACCTTGGCTCCTTTGATTTTAACCCTGATTTTTTCCATTCTGGTGTACCGCTGGTTTTCCCTGCCAATCCTGAACCGGGTGCGGGACCGCTTGAAGAAAACCTGAAACCCGAAACCCGGCTAGAATGCACTCCTGGTGCCGTTTCAAATTTCAGGTTTCAGATTGCGATGACCACCGGTTTTGGCTTAAGTTGACGCTGTTGTTTAATTGAGTTTCACGTCATGACCAATCCGGCCCAAGCCATGCGCATGCTGATCACCTACGCGGTGTGCATTCCGATGGCCATCTTCGTCGGCTATCTGCTGACCGACCCGATGGATTATGGCACGATGGGGATTTTCGGGCTGATTGCGCTGTTGCTCCTGTCGCCGTTCTTCATCAAATATCATTATCCCTTTTTGATCTTCGGCCTGGCCTGCCCTGTTACCTGTTTCTTCCTCTTGGGCAAGCCGCCTATGGCTCAGGTCGTGGTGATATTGAGCCTGGGCATCGCTGTCATTGAACGCACCCTCAATAGCGAAAAGCGCTTCATTTCCGTTCCCGCCATGACCTGGCCCCTCTTGTATACCGTTGCCATGGTCGTGTTCACGGCGGAGATGACCGGCGGCATCGGTTTGCATGCCTTGGGCGGCGATACGGGCGGCGGGAAAAAATATCTCTCCTTGTTCATCGGCGTGGCCACCTTTTTCGCCCTGACCAGCCGGCCAATTCCCAAGGCAAGGCGCGGCTTTTACATCGCCCTGTTCATGTTGCCCGCAGCCTTGGGCGCGATCGGTGATTTGTTTCCCTTCCTGCCCAGCCCCCTCAACTACATCAACCTGCTCTTCCCGCCGACGCAACAAGTCATATCCGGTGATGTCGCCCTCGGCGTGACCCGCTTTAGCGCTTTTGGCAGCACCGCCGGCGTATTCGCCACATATATGATAGCCAAACATGGGCTCCGGGGTATTTTCCGGATGGACAAGCCGATACGATGCCTGACGGTGATGGTTTTATTGGTCCTGACAATGCTCGGCGGGTACCGCACAGTTCTGATCACTTACATAATGATCGGGGGAATGTTGTTTTTCATGGAAGGACTTTATCGTACCCGCGTGATGCCGGTGGCCATTCTTGCCCTGATAGTTGGCGGTTCTTTGGCGGTTCCCTTCTCCGACAAATTGCCATACACCTTCCAGCGGGCCATGTCCTTCATTCCCGGGTTGAAATTCGATTCGCAGGTTCTCGCGGACGGGGAAAACAGCAAACAATGGCGTGAGACCATGTGGCACGACCTCTGGCCCAAGGTGCCCCAGTATCTGCTGCTCGGCAAAGGCTACTCCCTGTCGCGTGAAGATTTTGAGTATATGGGTGGCGGCGCCTTTGAAGGCCTGGGGGTGGGCCAGGATGCGAGCCAGCAGGGCTTGGCGATTGCCGGTGATTACCACAGTGGCCCGCTCTCCACCCTGATGCCCTTTGGCATCTGGGGTGCCATCAGCTACCTTTGGGCTGCCTTGGCCTCGATCTTCATCATGTATCGTAATTTCAGATATGGCGATCTTGAGGTGAAACATTTCAATGCCTTCCTTTTCGCCCTGTCTCTCCAGGCCTTCATCGGCTATTTCTTCCTGATCGGCGCCTACTCGGAAGCCATCGGAGGCATCGCCAAACTGACTGGCATCAGCATTGCCTTGAACTGGGGCGTCTGTGGCCCCAAACCGGCGCCCGCGCCCGTATCGAGCGTCAAAACCCTGCCAAATCCACGGGCGCGTCCGCTGCCCGCCTGATCGCCAGTGAAACCCCGGCTGCTTGTCCTTCAATTTTGGGGCCTTGGCGATTTGGTCATCGCCACCCCGTTCCTGCGCGCTGCCTGCGAAAAATTCACCGTCACCCTCATTGCCAAGCCCTTCGCGGAGGAACTGCGCCCCCGGCTCTGGCCGGACGTTAACGTACTGGCCTTCACCGCCCCCTGGACCGCCTTCCATGGCAAATATAAACTCTGGCAATGGCCCCTGTCGGAAATGGTCCGCCTTCGCCGCCGGCTCAATGCGGAAAAATTTGATGTGGCCGTGTCCGCCCGCTGGGACCCGCGGGACCACCTGTTCTTGAAGTTATCGGGCGCGACCGAGAGGTTTGGGTTCTCCCGCCTCAAAAGCCGGCGCTACCTCACCCGGGAACTGGTCCGCCCGGACGCGCTCGCGCACCACTACGAATATTGGCGCACCGCGGGCCATGCCCTCGGTCTGGCCCTGCCCGCGCGCGAAGATCTCACGCCGCCGCCGCGCCACCATCAATCCAGCATCCTCATCCACTCCGGCGCGCGCCTGCCCGCCCGCGTCTGGCCCCTGGAAAATTTCCAACGCATCGCCGCCCGGCTGCGCGAGGAAAAAATCGCCGTGCAGATCGCCTGCGACCCCGACCAGGTCTCCTGGTGGCAAAGCCACGGCGAACAGCCCGTCTGTCCGCGCAGCGTGCCGGACCTGCTCGGTCAGATTGACCGTGCGGCCGCCTTCATCGGCAACTGCTCCGGCCCCGGCCATCTCGCCGCCATCTGTGGCGCCCCCACCTTCACCGTCTACGGACCGTCCCTGCCTGAATGGTTTGCACCCTTGCACCCGGCGGCTGAAATCTTTGAAGGCAAGGCCTGCCCCTACAAACCCTGTTCCGATTATTGCCGCTACTCCCGGGCATTCTGCCTGTGTGATGTGACGGTCGAAGCCGTCTGGCCCCGCGTGGAAAAATTCATCACGAAACATCTGTTGCCACCTGGCCGGGCGGGCGAAGCACCGCCTCATAAAACCGCGTAAACCGCGGCCCCGCATTTTCAAACGCAAACGCCTCCCGCACCCACTGGCGCCCGTTCGCGGCCAGCGACTCCCGCAACGCCGCATTTCCCATCAGCTCCCGCATCTTTCCGGCCAGCGCGCCCGCCGTCAGCGGCGCGACCAGCGCGGCCCGGTGGGCCAGCATTTCGGGCGCGATGTTGATCTCGTCCGAAACGATCGTGGGCAGCCCGAACCCGATGGCCTCCGCCTGTGCGATGCTGCACGCCTCCCAGCGGGAAGGGGAGACAAACGCATCCGCCATCTTCAAGGCGCCCCACTTGGCCGCGCCGGCTTGGGAGCCGAGAAAACGGATCTGGCTGTCACAGCCGAGTTTTTGAGCGAGCCGTTCCAGGAACTCCCGGCCCCCCGCAAAGTCCGGGCCGATCAGCAACAACCGGCTGTCCGCCGCCCGGGAAACCTCCGCAAACGCCTGCACCAAAAAATCCAGGCCTTTGTGATGCACATCCAGCCGGCCGAGGTAGGCAAAAACAAACGCCTCCGCCGGGATTCCGGCCGCTTCGCGGGCAGTTGCCACGATGTCACCGGGCTCCGGCAGCCGCACCAGGTTCGGCTGGACCAGCAACGGCTTGCGCCACCACGGCAAAATGAACCGGCTCCGCTCCTGTTCGCGTCGTGTCAAAAAATGCAGCCCGGCGGCATTCCGGATGAACCGGTTCACGCCATTGAGATATGTAAATTTTTTCAGCGCGTGAACCGGCCCG
>DATHQS010000180.1:0-6484 GCA_035482455.1 Candidatus Acidiferrales bacterium
CTGCCGGACGGCACCATGGTCATCGTCAACAACGGCCAGCCGCACATCGGCCAGCAGGTCGAGGCGCAGGTCCAGAGCACCGTGCAGACCGGCGCGGGCGTCCTGGTGTTCGCCGAAACCCGCAGCGGCACCGCCAAATGAACCTCGTCACCGTTGCCACCAATTTCAACCTTGGCGAGGCGGAAATGACCCGCGCAAGATTGGAAGCCGCCGGCTTTCATCCCTTCATCGCCAACGAAATGGCCGCCGGCTGGCTCGGTGGCAATTCCACGGCCACTTTGCTGCGCATCGAGGTGCCGGACGATGAAGCCCGCGATGTGAAAGCTTTTCTGGATACGCCCGTCGAATGAATTTTTCCCGCCAGCTCCGCCGGCTCAAAAAAAACCTGCCCGGCGAAATCTTTCTCTCGCCCGCCACGCTCGCAAAATATGACGGCGATAAATGGTTCGCCGTCCACCAGCCGGATGCCGTCGCCTTGCCCCGTTCCGCCCAATCCGTCTCGGCCATCCTGCGTTTCGCAAACAAGCACAAGATTCCCGTCACGCCGCGCGGTGCGGGCCACGGTTACGTGGGCGGCTGCGTGCCGGTGCGCGGTGGCATCGCTCTCTCGACCGAGCGCATGGGCAAGATTCTGGAGATCAACGCGAAGGATTTCGTTGCCGTCGTCCAGCCCGCCGTCAACACGGCGGAATTTCAGGCGGCGGTGGAGCGTAAAAAATTGTTCTATCCGCCCGACCCCGCCAGCCGCGCCAACAATTCCCTCGGCGGCAACATCGCCACCAACGCCGGCGGGCCGCGCTGCCTGAAATACGGCGTCACGCGCGATTACGTCCTCGGCCTCGAGGTCGTGCTCACGAACGGCAACATCGTGAAGCTCGGCGGGCGTACGCACAAAAACAAGACCGGCTTCGACCTGCACCGGCTGTTCGTCGGCTCGGAAGGATTGCTTGGAGTCATTACCGGCGCGACGCTGAAGCTGATTCCGCTCCCGCCGTTCCGCGCGAATCTCGCCGTCGGCTTTGGTTCCATGAGCGCCGCGGTGCGCGCGCTGCAGTCCATTTTTGCCGCGGGTTTTCTGCCCTGCGCGGCGGAACTGGCGGATGAATTCACGCTCGCCGCCGCCGCCAAGCGCACCAAGAGTAAACGGTTGCTCGGTTGCAAGGCGCACTTCATCGTGGAACTGGACGGCCAGGAAAATTCCGTCCGCCCGGAGATCGCCGCCGTGGAAAAGATCGTGCGGAAACAGAAACCGCTGTTCGTGGAGCGCGGTTTTGGCACCGAACAGTGCGAGGCCGTCTGGCAGATCCGCCGTGAATTTTCCTACGCCCTCCGCGACACCGGCCTGACCAAATTGAACGAGGACATCGTGGTGCCGCGCGGCAAGCTGGAGCTGCTGTTCAAGTTCGCAGCCCAGTTGCAGAAAAAGCACGGCTTGCAACTCGCCTGCTTTGGCCATGCCGGCGATGGCAACATCCACACGAACGTCATGGTGGATTACACGCAACCCGGCGCCAAGGCCCGTTCCGAGAAATGCCTCGACGATCTGTTCAGCTGGGTGATTTCGCACGGCGGCAGCATCACCGGTGAACACGGCATCGGCCTGGCCAAGAAACGCTGGTGGCCGCAGGCTGTTTCCCCCGAATCACGCGAACTCCATCGCGTAGTGAAAGCCGCCCTCGACCCGCACGGCATCCTGAATCCGGGCAAGTTTGTTTGAGCCGCTTTCAACCGCCTGCCGCCTTTTTCGAAGTCCCAAAATCCCGCAGCCGGGCCTTGATGTACGGATGCTCCCGCAGGTCGCCCAGTCGGCCGGCCAGCAGGTCCAGCTTGGCGCGGTAAAAGGTCTGTTCCTCCTTGGCCAGCTTGTCCACCTCATCCGCCAGCAGGCAGAAGGCGTGGACGTAGTTCGCCAGGGACTGGTTGGGGATCTGGTTCGCCTCGTGCAACTCGGCATCCACCAGCAACAGCTCCGCTAGCGTCAGCGCGCGGATGGTGCGCAGCCCGCCCATCTTGTCCAGCAGTTGCGCGACCGCCTCGGGCGACAGGCGTTTCAGTTCGGTGAGCGTGAGGCCGATGTTTTGGAGGGAGAGGTTTTCCGCTTCCGACCGCGCCTCGGCGATCTGCCCGGCCTGTTTCTTGGCGAGAAGGCGCGCGAGCATGGCGGCTATCTGCTCGATCATCCGCAGCATGTAGTCTCTGGACATGGGAATTCAATGGGGGCTTTGTTAGCGTACGTTGCGATAGTTATCCGACAAATGGCACAACTTGCAAGAAGTGGTTTGTTTTTAGACACGGCGAACCATCGTGCGGTTGCAAACGCGCCCAAAAATGCTTTTAGGACAGGTAAAACCGGTCGGCGAGACCGGTTTTCCGGTCGCACGCTGTTTTTGCCGCCGGATTGAACGGCGGCAATGGATATCATCAGATGGAATTCCGGCAGTATGGTGAAACCCGCTTGATTTGTTCTGCGTCTGATGGAATGTATCCGGATACCTGCATTGATCCCCGCAGATGGCGCAGGCCGACGGCTTTGGAAATATGAATGGTTCGGTTTTCAAACTGTCTGAATTAACAGGAATGGGCGGCATGCCGGTTTTAATGGCTTAATAAAAATGCGGATTCAATTTTCAAAAAATATTCACATGAAACCTTTATCAATCATCGGCTGCGGCCTGTTGCTGCTGCTGGCGGGCGGATGCGCCACCGCGCAGGAGCAGACCAACATTTCACCGCGCGCGGAGAGCATATTGCGCCCGGCCTTGAATTTTCTGGCGAAAACCCCCGCCTTCAGCCTGAACGCGGAGATCTGGCGGGAGCATCTGGATGAGGCCGGCCAGAAAATCCAGTTCAGCCGGACGGTGACGATGGATGTGAAGCGGCCGCACGGTCTGCGGCTGGAGATCAGTTCCCCCAATACTGCGCGCGGCTTCTGGTATGACGGCAAGACGTTGACCGTCCTGGATCGCAAACACAATTTATACAGCATGGCCGACATGCCCGCCACGCTGGACAAGACCGTGGATGCGGCGCACGACCAGTTTGGCATCGACCTCCCGCTGATCGACCTGGCGTTGAGCGATCCATACCGGAACGCCATGGCCAAGGTGCAGGATGGGCGGTACTTCGGCCTCGCGACGGTCCTGGGCGTTACCTGCCATCACCTCGCGTTCACCCAGGACAATGTGGATTGGCAGGTCTGGGTCGAGGACGGCCCGCAACCGCTCATCCGCAAATTCGTCATTACGCACAAGAACGATCCCGGCTCGCCTGAATTCACCGCGCTCATCACGCACTGGAACCTGACCGACCGCATCGCCGATTCTGATTTCGCCTTTCAGGCGCCCAAGGGCGCGTCAAAAATCGAAATGCAAACGGATGAATCCGGCAGCACCAAATAACCGGAGACTTATATGAAATTTTCCAAATCCGATTCTCTCATTCTGGTGGTAACGCTGCTGGCCGTGGGCGCGTTTTGCCCAAACCTGACCGCCGCCGACTGGGGCAGCCTGCACGGCAACAACCGCAGCGCTCCGGCAGCGCCTGCGTTTCATCCGCAACCCCAACCAAGCCGTGCGCCACAGGAGAACCATGCCCCGGCGATCCACCCCGAATCACATCCGGTAGTCCAGCCTGCGCATGAACAACCCCAGCAAGAAGTGCGCCCCGTTGAACGCCCGGAACCGCATCCGGTGGTCGAGCCCGCGCATGAGCAGCCCCGACAGGATGTTCACGTCATCAATATCCAGCACCCCGACCAGCGGCCGGTGGAGGTCAAGCGTACGCCTGCCGTGGAAACGGACCGCCGGCGGATGGACATCGGTGAAGAGCGCCGCCAGTCCTATTTCTGGTCCGACTATCACGCGGGGATGCGCATCGACCGCCTGCCGGACGGCTATCGCCGGTTTCACATCCACGACCATGACTATTTCTATTTTGGCGGCGTCTATTATGACAGCGGGCCGTCCGGCTACGTGGTCTGCGCCCCGCCGATGGATGCGGAGATCCCCGAACTGCCACCGGGCGCGGAAACGATCCAGGTGGGGGATGCCGTTTATTATTATGCGGCCGGCGCCTTCTACCTCCAGCAACCGGACGGCGGCTTCATAGTCGTGGCCGCGCCGCTGGGCGTGACCGTGTCCATGCTGCCACCGGACGCCACTTCGGTGGTCGTCAACGGCGTCGGTTATTTCCAGGCCGACGGGACGTATTATCAGCCGGTCATGCAATATGGCGTCACCGCTTATCTGACCGTTCCCCAGCCATAGCCGTCCGGTGTCCATCCGCCCATGCAGTCTGGTTGCAACAAAGCGCGGGGCGCCAAAGAACGGAATAAATGCTCCACTGGTTGCATGGCTTGCTGCCACACGTTCCGCATTACGGATATGTGCTGGTCTTCATCGTCGCCTTTTTGAACAACCTCGGCTTGCCGCTCCCGGGGGAAACGGTGTTGTTAGGAGCCGGGTTTGTTTCGGGGAAGATGGCGGATTCGCTGTGGCTGCCCGTGCTGGCGGGAACGGCGGCCTGTTTTCTGGGCGGCATCGGCGCCTTCTGGCTGGGACGGCGGCTGGGGCGGGGCGGCCTGGAAAAAATCCGCTGGCTCCATCTCACGCCCGAACGGTTGCAGTGGCCGCAGCGATTTTTTGACCGGCACGGTCCCAAGACGGTCTTTATCGCGCGGTTCATCTTCCTCTTTCCGCCCGTGGTGATCAATCTGTTCGCCGGCATGTCAAAAATGTCCTGGCGCACGTTTCTGTTTTACAACCTCACGGGGTCGGCGGCCTATTCCACCGTTTACGTCCTGATCGGATATTTTTTCGGGAAACAGTGGAAGCACCTCGTCGCCTGGCTGGGGCCGACGGCACTTTACCTGATTGGCGCGGGAATGGTGCTCATCGTTTTGGGCGTGATTTTCAGACATTCCCTGGCCGGGTTTTGGGCGCGGCGATTTTCCAAGGCGCGCCGGTGAACATGGTTGATGATGTGTCCGGCGACGGGGAGGCTTGGCAGCCGGCCACCAGGCAGCGCGCCATCCCCACCAAATTCAGACCTCAAAGCCGGGCAGATTTTTGAAATGGCCGTTGAACTGGATCTTTTCCTTGAGCGATTCCATGCCGGCGACGACGGGCAGGGCCGTTTCCAGGTGTTTTTGCAGATACGCCAGGCGTTCATCTTCGGAAAACAGTTTGAGCAGGGCGTACTCCTGGGCCACGGACAGGCCGACATGGTGCGCCAAGTCATAGCTGGTCAGCTCGGCCTCGGTTTTGGAAAAGTCTTTTTCCACGTTCAGTAGCCGGTGCAATTTTTTGACCGACGCCACGACCTGGCGCCGCAGCCCGGCATCGCCCGCGTCATCGATCTCGGGATATTGCACGACGGCTGCGCTGTACAGCTTGCCGGGATAGGGCTTTATCAGCTCAACGATGCGAAAAATCCGGAGGCCACGGGTCTTGATATCGCGTTGTCCGTCCGGCTGGAGGTTGGAGACACCGGTCAATTTCACGAGCGTGCCCAGCCCGGCAATTTTACGATCTACCACGCTGGGAATGCCGAAGGGCATTTTGGCCGGTTCACAATCGTCGATGAGTTGCTGGTAGCGCGGCTCGAAGATGTGCAGGTTCAAGGCGTCGCCGGGATAGACGACGATTTCGAGGGGGAAGATGGGGATGAGTTCGTCCATGGGGGTAGCGGTTTGCCGTGTGGGGAAGAACGTAGTTTCTCAAGAGTTCGTTCGCAAGAAATTGTGGCGCAAACCGGCTTGCTTTATACCCGACGAATTGTTGAGCGGTTGGAAATGTGTCCGTAAATACTTTTGGATCCGCAGAAACCTTTCGCTGAGTGCAGTTGTGCGTTTGAGCGCGTTTTTTGCCATCGATTCGAGCTACGGTTAACTGAGCGCTGTGCGTCGGTTTCAAATGGGCACGATTTTTTATGTAAATGATGCGCGGCTTTACGTTTTTCTAAGGCTTCATGCGGTTGGCCGCTCATCAATGTCGAGTCGTCGTTTGCAGTTTTCATTGTCGAGATACTAACTCGACGCATCGAAAATCAACAAAGGCTGGAAACGGTAAGAATGAAGCTCATTTTCCCACCCCCTACTTGCGCAAGATATACTATCGATGTTCTGGTTTTACGGCGGGAATATGAAGCCATCCGTCTTTATCCAAAACCCTTTTGGCGTAAGTTTCACTAGCTTTGTGGGCTGCCACCACCGCACGGCGAGCTTCCCTGACTTGCTGCTTCGTCACTTTAAATCCCCCTGGTGAATTTTCAAAAGCTACAACAATGTCAGCATCCTGTAAGTTCCAAATTGCAACGTTTCCCATGGTGTCAGGTCCTGCGCCAGTATGCTTTCGGCGCGACCAAATTTCCTTCAACGCATCATCTATTTTTTGATCCTCGATCATTGGGGCCCGTCCGCCACGCGGAACAGGCAGACGCTTTGCTTCCTCAACTTGGGAAAGCGCAGCCAAATATTTCCATTCCG